>JAQCKY010000083.1 GCA_027592155.1 Pseudomonadota bacterium | reverse complement strand
CTGCAGGCTGGTTTGCAGGAGGCTCATATTGGCAACGCTGACCGCCGATACGGCGAAGGCATAGACCGCGATCAGGACGACCCCGACGGCCAGGTTGGGCTGTAACGCAAAGACAAAAATGGTCGCTGCCGATACTGCCATCGAGACAAACATGATCCGGGTCAGACCGGGGGCGTTGCCCCGCCGGGCCAGCCACAGCGCCGCCAGGAGCGCACTGCCGCCGGCGGTGGAGAGCAGCAGTGACAGTGCCTTCGGTCCGCCCTCGAACACGGCGCCGACGAAGGCCGGCATGAGATCGGTTGCCGGGCGCAACAAGAACCCGAGGCAGACCGCAATCAGCAGCAGCAGCCGGATCGGCGCATCGGTCCGCATATAGGCCAGCCCCTCGGCAATATCGCCGAACAGCCCCTTTTGTCCGCCGGTCTCCGACGGGCTGTCATCGATCCGGATGAAGGTCAGAGCCCCGAGATAAAAGAAGTAGGTGATCGCGTTGAACAGGAAAGCCGCACCGGCACCGAGGGTCACCAAAAAGAGTCCGGCGATGGCGGGGCCGATGAAGCGCGCGCTTTGGGCGCAGGAGGATTGCAGCGCCAAGGCGGGCGACAGATCCTCGCGGGGCACCATCCTAGGCACTAGGGCAAAATGGGCCGGCACGGCAAAACCGTTGAAGATACCAACGACGACCGAGAAGCCGAGCAGGATTTCGACCGTCAAGGCATCGAGCAGGGTTATCGCCGCCAGGATTGACATGAAAACTGATTGGCCGATCTGCGAGAATTTAAAGATGCGAAAGGCCCGTCCGCGATCAATGATCGCCCCGGCAAAGGGGGCAAGCAGCGTGTTGGGTAAAGTCTCGGCAAAGACCATGGTGCCGACCCAGCCCGCCGACCCCGTCAGTTCCCAGGTCAGCCAGCCCACCGTCACGGCAAATACGAAGCTGCCGTTTAACGAGACGAACATGCCGGTCAGATAGATGGCGTAGTTACGGTGACGTAATGCTTTCGCGATCCCGCCCAGTTGATCGAGGCGGAACCTAGCGGCCACCGACGTACCGATCACTTTGAATTGTATCGAACCCGCACGTCATTATTTTTAGGACCGGTGTTTGAATTTGAACGCTAGGATAGTGACGGACCAACAGGTGATAAGGCAAGAGCGCTTACAGTAAACAGGAGGGGAGATCTTCGATGCCCGTCAAACTCACCATCAATCCGAAATTTGTCGCCCATCACGCCCGCGAACATCCGTTTGTCAGCGGTGGGTTTCGGGTTTACCGGGAATACCGCGATCTTGGATTTGCCGAGGCTTCAGGCGGCAAAATCCACGGCCATATCGTGCGAACAACGAAACCCTGCCCGCCCGAGGGCAGCGGCGTTCATTACCACGATCTGGATTTTCAGATGGTCTATGTGCTGAAAGGCCGTTCCCGCGTCTGGTTCGAGGGCGAAGGCGAATTTGAGTTCGAAGCCGGCGATTGCTGGATACAGCCACCATCGATCCGCCACAACGTGCTCGACTACTCGGAAGACTACGAGCTGTTGGAAATCACCATGCCGGGCGACTACGAAACGGTGCAGGTCAACGGTGACAGCTCTTAAATCACGATATCGGCAAAATTATCTTCGGTAATGTTTGCCACATCGACGCCGGTTAATTCGGCGATTGAGGTCAATTCTCCCGTCTCGATCACACCGTCAGAGGTCCCGCCAGTGCCATCGTCCCAATACCAGAGATGGGTATTCGGGCCGTTCCCGATCGCGAACATCGCGGTGTAGCCGCTGGTGAAACCGCTAATACCAAGAGAGGTCAGGTCGGAGGCAGCGCTTGAGGCTACATTGTAATTGGTAAACGTGTCTGTGCTTAACGCAAAGACACCATGCCCGGCGGCACCGTCGCCGGCCCCAATTTGTGTGAATAGTTTGGCCTGTAGGCTGTCATCGATCGCCATGGAAAAATCAAATAGATCGCCGCCAGAGCCGGCCGTGAAATCGGTGATGGTATCGCCGAACTCGTTGATCCCCGCGTAAAGAACGGTGTCTGAGGCGGCACCCGTTGCGATGGTGTCATTACCAGCGCCGCCGGACAGCATATCGCTGCCGCCATTACCGGAGAGAAAATCAGCATCGCCGCCACCGGTGAGCGTGTCGGCGCCCGAGCCACCGATAACGCTGAAGGCGCCGGTCGCGCCGGTCTCGGCCGAGCCATCAAAGTTCAATGCGCTGGATAATCCGACGCCGCCAATCGTCAGCGCATTGCCTGCCGTCACATTCCCGTCGGCCGTGGTGATGTTATAGGCCATCGCGTTCTCGGTCAGCACCCAGGTTTCAATGTTGGAGACGTTCGCCAGGTTCGTGGCCGTCAGCGTTCCGCCGCCGAGTATGGTCAGGGTATCGAGGTTGCCGCCACCATTTATGGTCATGCCGGAAACATCGGAGAGCGCTGCCGTCAGCGCATCGCCCAATGAACCGGCCGTCAGACTTTCAATCCCGGCAAAGGTCAAGGATGCGGCGGTGTTGGACAGCGTCACCGTATCCGTCCCGCTGCCACCGTTCAGGGTTTCAACCTCGTCGAGGGCGATGATGTTGGTCGCGTTGGCAAGATTCACGATATCGGTACCCGCGCCCAAATCGATGGTCAGGCCCGATGCCGCACCTTCCAGCGTGAGGGTGTCGTTACCCGTGGACCCATTCAAAAAATCGAAATTTGTGACGGTAAGGGTATTGGGACCGGTCACCAGGGTGAGGGCTTCGTTACTGCCGCCGCCGGAATCGAAAACAGTGCCTGTTGCGGCGGTCGATTCCACAATGATCGTGTCGGTTCCGCTGCCGCCGATGAAGGTCGCGAAACTCTGCAGCACGGCATTGATGCCGGCGCTTCCCGACATCAGAATATCGGTCCCGAGACCGCCCAGGATGGTCGTCCCGGGGGTCACCGAGTTCACAGTTATAATATCGTCGCTGTTGCTGCCGCTGATCACTTCGAAGTCATGGTCGACAACGTGTTGGTGCCGGACTTTAGGTTGAGGCTATCGGTACCGGCGCCGCCGTCATACGTCGCTCCGGCGGACAGATTGTCGACCAACGTATAAACGTCATTGCCACCGCCGCCCGTCAGGGACTCGATCCCGGAAACAATGATATTCTCTCCGGCCCCGTTGGAGAAGGTAACGCTATCATCGCCGGTGCCACCGAAAACAAATTCGACATCAAAAACACTAAAGACGTTTGTTCCGCTGAAATAGGTCACGGTGTCCGACCCGGCGCCGCCGATATAGCTATCAAGCCCCCCGCTACCGACGAAACTATCATTGCCCGCACCGCCCGTGAGCTGGTTTGCGTTGGAATCGCCGGTGACCATATCGTCGCCGGATCCACCGATGACATTCTCGATCGCGGTGAGCGTATCTGTCCCAATTTCCGTACCGGTCGCGCTTCCCATCGATAGATTTACGGTTACCGTCGCCGTCGCCGAGGAAAAGACCGCCGTATCCGTGCCGGTGCCGCCGTCATAGGAATCATTGCCGGCCCCCGTGGCCGCGATCAACGTATCGTCACCGGCATCGCCCGATACGATATCGTCGCCGGCACCGCCGGTCAGCATATCGTTGCCGTCGCCACCGCTCAAGGTATCGTTGCCGCCAAAGCCCATCAACGTGTCGTTGCCGGTATAGCCGGACAAAATGTCCGCGCCGGAACCGCCGTAAACACGCTCTATGCTGAACAAATCATCGGTGCCGGTTTCCGACCCGGTCGCTGCATTATTCGTATTGGCCAGATTGACCACGACGCCCATGGTGGTCGAGGTAAAGCTGGCGGTATCGATGCCGTCGCCGCCGACGTAGGTATCATCGCCATTGCCGGTGCCGGCGACTAAAAAGTCATTCCCCGTCCCGCCGTCGACAACGTCATTGCCGTCACCGCCGGTCAGGGTATCGTTGCCCGCCAACCCAAGGATACTATCGTCTCCCGCGAGGCCGTCGATAATATCATCCCCGGAACCGCCGGATAGCGAGTCGGCGCCCGATGTCCCTATGATGGTGACAGCGCCGTCCTCCCCACCCGAACCCGAGCCGTCATCGTCATCTTCGTCACCGCCAGATTGCACAGGCGGTTTGGGAACCGGCATCGGAACTATTTTCGGCGGTTGGGGTAAGACCACCACTTCGGGCTCCGGCTCGGGCTCGCTATTTATCAAATTCCCAACAATTCCGATCAAATCAGGGGGCGGGCCATCCCCGCCGGAAGTCCCCGCGCTGTCCGGCGGGGTATCGCCATCGACGCCACCGTCATCTCCATCGTTGTTGTTATTCGATGCCGATGCGGCATTCTGGGTCTGGGATACGATTTGCTGATACTGCTGCTGGAACTGAGCCGCCGGGATCGTGAACTGCTGGACCTCCCCACCCGGCGCGATTCCCACTGCTGACAAAGGTATGTTCACCGTAATCGGCGCGCCGATCGGGTTGCCCGACGCGTCTTTGACTTGAATGGTCAGCTCGCCCGTCTGTCCGTTATCGTCGGGCGCCAGTATGATTTGCACACTGCCGCCCTCGGGAAGATCCATCACGCCCGTGGTACCGCGAATGCCGACCGTCGCCATCGGCGTATTCAGCACCATCG
The DNA here is from genome assembly GCA_027592155.1 of Pseudomonadota bacterium. GTDB lineage: Bacteria > Pseudomonadota > Alphaproteobacteria > Rhodospirillales > UBA2165 > JAQCKY01. Next base: position 3,255 of record JAQCKY010000083.1, on the reverse strand, counting down.
CGTCGGGATCGGTTTTGGCGATCTGGCCCGACACAAACGAGAACACGCCCTTGACCAAGGATACGCTCATGCTGCCTTCCTGGTCTTCGGGGTCGTAGACAAGCTCGTCCATCTTCACGGTGCCGTCGGCGTCCAAGGAGAAGACGCTGTCGTCGGCCATGACCATGCTGACCGAGCCGTTGGCCCCGGTCTCGATGATGTCGCCCCGGAAGATGGGATCGCCCTGGCTGAGGGTTACTTTAGAGCCGTCGGCCCGGGTCGCTTCGGCAACGCCTCTGAGTGTCTCGACGACACCAATGGGATCGGACTGGGGTACACCACTGGCTTGCGCATATTCGCCGGGGTTCAAGGGTCCCGCCAATTGAGCAACGATGTCGCCGCGCAGGGTACCGTTTTCCGCCGTCATCAAATCGGGCGGCGTGTCGGAGGCGAAGTAGTCCATCACGACGAACTTCTGGCCTGCGTCGCCGGACACGACGAGATCGTACCCTTCCCGCGCGAAATCTGCACCCATCAGCCAGCCGGAGGCCGGGACCGCGAGCGGTCCGCCGACATGGGTCGAGGCATCAATCACCTCGAGCGGCGGCTGTGTCACGTCAAATGAATCCACTTTCTGGTTCCCCAAAATAACCCGATCACAGCTTCCCACAAAGCATATATATCCCGGATTTCTGGTGTTTTTCGATCGATCCGGAATCAAACCCCAGAAATTGTCGGGTCACGATTTATGTGAGTTTACCCCAAACGGAGCGCTCAAAGCCATCACGGATGGAATATGGTTTAACTAACCCTCATAAGTTGCAAGTTTAATCGCCCGTTGTGGGAAACAAATAGCTGTCAATATCGACAAGGCATTGAGAGCAGAAGATATCTTGCTTGAGGTAGGCGAACACCGCATCGAGATCTTGGGCGCCCGCCGCGATGGCTCGTTTGATATCTTCCTCCCTCATGCCGTTGCAGGTGCATATGTCGGGGAGGTCAGCGGGGCTCATCACCGGCCGCCAATTGGCCCAGCAGCCAATTGATATCGATCAGGCAGCCGGCGCAGATTGCCGACTTTCCGTGGTAGTCAAAGACCTCACCAATCGTTCGGGCACCGGCGTCGAAGGCAGTTTTGACGTCCACATCGGTTATCCCGGTGCAGGTGCAATATTCGACCGGCTTGGCGGTGGGTGTCTGGTTCGAGGATTCTATCGGATCGCTCCTAAGTTATCGCTCCGCATCTGTTCCATCCGTGCGCACACCAAAATGATCGCCGACCTCGTCAGCACCATGGTCGGAAAGCCATATCAACACGGCGTCGATAAACGGCCTGAGCGCCTCGTGATGTTCCTCGGTGACATCGGTGATCAGCGGAGGATCATCGGCGAGGCGGCGGTGCAGGGTCGCGTAGACGATATTAAAAACATCGAACTCGACCTTGCCCGCATCAGCATCATTGCGCCAGCTTCGGCCGACTTCACGGAACAATGCCGTCACGGCGGGCCCGGCGCCGTGGCAGTCAAAGGCGCGGCAAAACGGATACCCTTCATCCTCCAGCGTCTCAAAAATCCTGCACCGTAAATTGACAACATCCAAGTTTTTACAAGGTTGCGCCGCCGGTTTTTGATAATGGGGAAGATCCAGGACCGGCGAGACACAACACAAACCGTCACAAGAGTCGCAGTCGGGTTTGAGTTTTTCAGGATCAAGCATGATGCGGGTCATGGTTATGGATGTGCGGGGCTAGATTGACCGCCGTTCCTTGAGCGCGGCGCTGAGCGTGCCATCATCCAGATAATCGAGCTCACCACCGACGGGAATGCCGTGGGCCAGCGCCGAGACACTGACATTGGCGCCTGACTCGGCGAGCCGATCGGTGATGTAATGGGCAGTCGTGCGGCCGTCGACCGTGGCGCTGGTGGCGAGAATAACTTCCCGCACCGCCTCCTGTGCGGCCCGGCCGAGCAACGCGGTGATGTTGAGATCCTCCGGGCCGACACCGTCCAACGGCGACAGGACGCCGCCCAACACCTGATAAATGCCGCGGTAGGAGGCCGTCCGCTCCAGCGCCCAAAGATCGGCAACATCCTCGACCACGCAAATGATCGATAGGTCCCGTTTGGGATCGGTGCAGATCGCACAAGGGTCCCGGGTATCGAGATTGCCGCATTGGGAACAGGTGCGGATGTTCTGGGCGGCGGCGGCCATGGCCTCGGTCAAGGGTGTCATCAAAGCCGAGCGGTTATTGATCATGTGCAGCGCCGCCCGGCGTGCCGAGCGCGGCCCCAAGCCGGGCAGCTTGGCCAGGAGCTGGATCAGTCGGTCGATATCGGAAAGGGCCATGATCTTCGTGCGCTTCGCGAGCTTCAGGAAAGTCTAGAACGGCAGCTTCATGCCCGGCGGCAACTGCAAGCCGCCGGTGAGTTCGGACATCTTTTCGCTCACCTGGGTTTCAACCTTTCCGCGGGCGTCGTTGAAAGCGGCGGCGAGAAGGTCCTCTAGCACATCGAGATCGCTGGTCCCGAGGGTGGGGTCGATTTTTACCCGGCGCACCTCATGTTTACCGGTCATGGTGACCTCCACCATGCCGCCGCCGGCCGCGCCCGTGACTTCCAATGCTCCGAGCTTGTCCTGCATTTCGGTCATCTTGGCCTGCATCTCTTGGGCCTGCTTCATCATTTGACCGATATTCTTCATCAGAGAGTTTCTCCTAAATCATAATCTTCGCTGTCATCAAAATTATCGGTGAAACCATCGCCATCATCGTCATCTGACGCCGCCAACGGCAGCGCGTCGCCGCCATCCCGGGGCGGCGTAATGTCACGGACGGTTTCGATCTCAGAGCCCGGGAAGGTTTCCATGATCGCCTGGACCATCGGGTGATCGGCAACTGCCTGTTTGCGGGCCTGGATGGCGTTTTCCGCCTGCTGGCGGAGGGTATCGGCACCGCTTGCCTGGGACAGGGTTGCGACCCAGCGCCCGGACGCATTGGCGTTGAGGAACCGATGGAGCTCGTTGACCATTTCCTTCGGCGCATCGCCCGCCAGACTAAACTCGATCCGTCCCGCTTCGTTGCTGCGGGCCGGCTCAAACCGGACCAGCCGCACATTACTGACCAGTTGAGCCCGCAACACGTGCTCCCCACAGGCGGCGGCGAGGGCAATCACGTCATCGAAACTTTGCGGATGAGCGGCGGGCGTTTCGTCGGGCGCCGATGCCTCAGAAGTGGGCTCGGAAGCCGTCAGAGGTTCCGGGCTGGGCTGGAGCTGAGGG
>JAQCKY010000082.1 GCA_027592155.1 Pseudomonadota bacterium | reverse complement strand
AGATCCGGCCACCGTATCGCGGCCTTTCTCATCTGCAAGCCAGCGCTGACATTGAGAGAGCAACTCGGAATCAGATTCAAAATAGGCCGCTTCTCGATCCTCCCTAAAGAGCGCGCAAATCTCGCTATTTCGTTCATGCAGCATAAAGGCACCGAATGCCGGAAGTTCGATCGACCGGCAGGTTTGAAGATCGCGATTCCCCTTGCGGAGGAAGCAAAGATTGATAGCGGTCGCGGCAACGACCTTTCCGTATTCCTCGTCGTAAACGGGACGGTCTTCGATAAGAAGATTGTCGTGTGCATTTTTAAGACGTCCCCAGCCATTTCCCCAGACACGGACGGTGATGCTATTCCCAGCAAGGAAAACCAGGCTATCAGCTCTCGGCTTTTCGTAAGTTCCGACAAATCCCACGTCGGCGCTGTAGGCCGATCGTTCCTCCTCGCTGATCCGAGCCGGAACATGCAGCCTAGGGTCGTAAGCGTTATTGACGAACATGACGCGGCGAACACCAAGAGAAGGCACCTCGTCGGGTTGAGCGTTAAATGACTTTGTCGTCACCCAGAGATCAATATGCGGAATCGCAGATTCGACCCACCGGGTCCGATGCACCGGGTTCATCATATCGTCTTCGGCATACCACACGATTTGCGTTGCCGGCGACATCGTCCTCACTGCAGCCAATGTCTGACCTTTTATGGTGACCGCCCGGTCTAGCCAGATCACGTCGAACTGTTCCTTGGCCGCAATTTCCAATATCTGCGCATTCGCACTTGCAGGATCGCCGGGCCGTCTTAAACGGTACCGTATTCTGTCGGTCACCGAAGGAGCTGTCTCATACGAATCGCCGGGCACAACGGTCGATATGCAGCGCACACGGCACCCGATTTCCCTTAAAGCCGCGACCCGTTGCCGGCTTCTCGAACCGGGAACCAACTGCGCAATGAAGAGAATATTTGATGAGGTCATCGTGAAATCGATCAATGCACGGACGCTAAAGCCAGCTTGAGACCGGCCACATCTTGTTCGAAAGACCAACTGGCGATCCGGTCTTTTGCATTTTTCCCGCGGCGTTCGGCGTCGGCCATGACCCGTGGCAACGCGGTACGGAGCGCACCGACATCACCCGCCGGCACAACTTCGCCCGTTTCCTCATCGACAAGGTCGAAACTCGCGCCACATTCCGACGTGGACACGACCGCCGTACCGCATGCCATCGCCTCATTGATCGCCAGCCCCCAGGGCTCCCGCTCTGAGGGAAGGACAAATATGTCAGCAAGCGCATAGAGTCCCGGGAGTTCCGACTGATTGCAGAATCCAGAAAATATAACGCCCTCGGGGGCTTTTGATTCCAACGCGGCGCGCATCGGCCCGTCCCCGGCAAACAACAGCACAGGCCGCGCCCCGGGCCAATCCGCGCCCCCCCAGGCCTCGAGCAGCAATTCGGGATGCTTGCGGGGTGTCAATTTTCCGGCATAGAGCACGACCCCGGTACCCTCGGGGATACCGATCGATAGACGAAGCGCCTGGATGTCGGCCGCATCTGAGCGCTCGGAAAAATAGTTATTATCGACAGCGTAAGGCATCGGGAAAATCATCTGCTCGGTAATTCCATGATCGACATAATAGCGATGATTTGCGCTACCAACGGAGAGAAACCCGCTGCACTGATCGAATACGGTCTTCAGATAGAGGCGTTTAAGCCAGCCGCGCGCGCCGGCCCCATCCGGCATCGCGCCGGACCAATTTTCCCCTCGCATCAAGGTCGGTCGCTCCAACGACCGGGCCCGCTTCAAAATTCGCCGAAAGGTGCGGCTTTGCCAGCCATGGAACCAAACCACATCCGAGCCGCGCAAGACCTCGTCCAAATCGATTTCGTCGAGGAGGCAACTGTCATATCCATCCCGTAACGGCACATCCCAGGCAAGCTCGACACCAAAACCTTTATCAAAATAGGTCGTAGACGAAAAATCGGATTCGAATATCACCCGCAGCTCGATTTCCGCCTCGTCAGAAATCCGCCGGAGCAGCGGGGCCTGGTACTGAATAGGGTGGCTGATAAAATAGGCGACGCGTATTGTCACGGTGCGGATCGCAATTCGGCGGATGCGGAATAGTGGCGATCCGGCGGCACAACCGACTTGATAACATCGGCCGTAAGCCGGGCCGTGTTTTCCCAGGAGTATTTTTTTGCCCGTTCAAGCGCGTTGACGCTCAATGAACGGCGAAGATTATCGCTGCCGAGAAGCTCACCGATCGCCTCGGCCATGTCCTCCACGTCCAAGGGATTAAAAAAGCGGGCGGCATCGCCGACAATCTCCGGCATGGCGGCCGTGTTGGAACAGGCGATCGGCGCGCCGCAAGACATGGCCTCCACGAGGGGATTACCGAACGTCTCGACCGTCGATGGAAATACAAAAAGCTTACAGTTCTGGTAGAGTTTTACGAGTTCGGGCGTTGCCACCCCGCCCAAAAACTCAATCGCATCCTCGAGCTCATGTTCCCGTATGGCTTCGTTGAGTTCTTCCAGATATCCCTGATCGAGAGGTTGACCGGCAATTTTCAGGTGGATGTCGGGGTAGCGTGAGCGCAGTTTGGCGATCGCCGGTATCAGCGTGTGCAAGTTCTTCTGGACGTAAATATCCGAAACGGCGAGCAGATAGCCGCCATCGGGCCGCTCTATAGGAGCCCGTTCGCCGGCCGGCCGAAATACGTCGCGGACGCCATGATTGATAACCGTCACTTTTTCACGGATCCGTTTTCCAGAACCGAAGGTCAACGCCCGGCGCGCATAATTCGACACCGCAATCGCCCGATCGCAGCTAATCAGCGAGAGCCCGGTCATGAATGCCAATCCCATCCAATAAAGTCGCTTTCGCAAGCGCGTCTCCCGGCCGACAACCGCCAGAGAATTACGCAGGATGATGACGTTTGACGGCGCCAAGAGGGGGCCGTAATTCGCGGGCGATACTGTCACGTCAACGGACATGAACCGGGCAAGGACCGGCAACGCCAGTTGCTCCCAAATCAAATTCGAGAAAAAGCCGTTGCGATAATTCAACAAGTGCGCCCGGACCCGTTCATCGACCTCCCCAAACAGCCCATACTGATCCCGATGAATGAACAGGTGAATCTCGAGCTCCGGATCATCAGCCAGCACGGGCAACATATTTCTCAAATAGGTAACACCGCCGCCACTCTTTGCGTGAATGCCGTTGATGAGGACTCGCAGTCGCTTGCCTTGGAGGAATTCGTGCGCCATTTGATCCTATTGCGAATCCATCAGTGTGCGGTGGTGGAGATGAGGTAAGTTGCTGTCTCTTCAATAATACCAATAAATGAAGGGGATTCTAACAAACGCCAAATCTTAATTTTATCGCTATACTCCGGACGTAATATCGCCTTCTCCTCCTCTGGTGTTTCGAAATGTTTGAACCGCCCAATTACGGATTTTTGGCCCGTCGCAGGGCTTGCTGGTAACGTGGGCTGGCAACGTAACACGGCCGACAAGATGGCATGACCGGTAAGATTCTAATATTTCGGCGCGGTAGCTTGGGCGATGGAGCGGTAAGCATCCCCGCCCTGCAATGGCTGGCAAAAACCTACCCTGGCACAGAAAGGCGAATATTGACCAACACGCCGGTGATGGAAAAAGCGGCCGGACTTGAAGGTCTTTTAGGCGATATAAATCTCGTGGATGGATTTCTGACGTACCCGCCGCGCCTGAGTGGTTTTTCGCGGATACGGGCCTTGAGAAAATCTATCATGACATGGGCGCCGAACCACGTTGTTTATCTCTCGGAACCTTCAGGGACCTTAGGGTTGATACGGGAATATCTTTTTTTTCGGTGTTGCGGTATTCGCCAATTTACCGGCTTCCCCTTCAACACGCAGAAACGCCGCTTTACCCAGATCGGAGAGGACGAGTGGGAGTCGGAGGCCGGGCGCCTCCTCAGGACGGTCGGAGGGAATTCAGAGGACGCAAGAATTTGGCGGATTACCTTTACCGACGAAGAGAGGCAGCTTGCAGCGGGTCAGTTGACCTCATGGTCATCCGGCACCAAGGACCAGCAACGGTTTGTCGCCTTCAGCATCGGCGGCAAGGGCGCGGACAAAGACTGGGGCGACCCAAACTGGCAGAGCGTGCTCAAAGAAGTTTCCCAGGCAAATCCAAATCTTGGACTAATCGGAATTGGGGCCGGGAACGAAACAGAAAGGACAGATGCGCTTTTGGATCATTGGTCCGGTCCCACCTTGAATTTATGCGGCCGCACGGCCCCACGGATCAGCGCCCAGGTAATGGCGCCTGCCGAATTCTACCTTGGCCATGACAGCGGCCCCATGCATTTGGCGGCGCTCGTCGGTACCCGCTGCCTTGCCGTCTTCAGCGCCAGAGCCAAACCCGGCGTCTGGTTTCCTCAAGGCGAACACAACCGAATATTCTATCCTTGGCACGAAAGCGCCGCCGCGCCGCAGGAAGCTGGTGCCAATCGGATCGCCGCAACAATCCACACGATAAAACCGGAATCCGTGATAGAGGCTTGCAAGGAAATGCTAGCAGAAAATCCGGTTGCCGGTTAACGAGAGATGATGCGATGTGCGCAATAGCGGGATTGATCGGCACCCGTCCGGTCAACGTCAGGGCGGTCGAGGCGATGACCGACCTCATGGCGCATCGGGGACCTGATGACTCCGGCATTTGGAAGAGTCCGGACGGCCGCGTCGCGCTGGGGCATCGACGGCTCGCGATTATCGATACCAGTGACGGCGGCCATCAACCGATGATCGCCGGCCCGCACGTTCTCACCTTCAATGGCGAGATCTATAACTACCTGGAGATCGCTGCAGAACTCAAAACCTTGGGGATCAGGTTAACCACAACCTCGGATACCGAAGTTCTCCTTGCAGCCTACCGGCAATGGGGATTGGATTGCCTCAAGCGGTTCAACGGCATGTTTGCCTTTGCCATTTATGACGGGGAAAAACAGAAGTTGTTTTGCGCCCGCGACCGCTATGGCGAGAAACCGTTCCTCTTCTATGCCGGCGAGGATCGATTTGTTTTTGCCTCCGAATTCAAAGCCCTGTTTGCCGTCGAGGGTATCCCCATACACGCGGATACCCAGCGGCTGGTTCAGTTTCTTTATCATCCGACCCAAGGGCTGGACGACGACAGCGCCACCCTGTTCGACGGCATCCAGCAGCTCCTGCCCGGTCATTATCTCGACCTGGACATCGAGACGATGCAATGGACCACCGGGCGCTACTGGGATTGCCACCCCAACGCCGACCTCGCTAAATTGCCCGAGGGCGACGTCCAAGCGTGGTTTCGTGAGCTCCTGACCGATTCGGTCCGGCTACGAATGCGAAGTGACGTGCCTCTCGGCTCTTGTCTATCCGGCGGCCTCGACTCCACCGCCATCGTCTGTATCGCTCGTCGGTTACTCGGTGCGGATGCCGCCTATGATGCCTTCACCGGCCGATTCCCTGGGACCGATGCGGACGAGGGAGAATGGGCCAAACTGGCGGTCCAGTCGAGCCACGCGACCCGTCACGAAGTTGTCCCAACTCAAGAATCTTTCCGGAAAGAACTTCCGGCTTTCGTTTGGCACAACGAACTTCCCGTGGGAAGCGCTAGCCAATATGCCCAGTGGTGCGTCTTTCGCCTCGCCGGAGAGCGGGGAACCACGGTCCTGCTCGACGGCCAGGGCGCCGATGAACTGCTCGGCGGGTATGAGCAGATGTTCCAGCCCTACCTGGACAGCCTGTCAGCCGCCGGAGAAAAAGACCTCATCGCCCAAGAAGGCCCGATGATCCAGGCGCGCTACCCACTGGCGTTGAACAACGCGGTGCAGCGAACCGGGCAGGCACTTCCCCAAGGGATCCGTCATTCCCTCGCCGGACTTACAGGCAAAGGCTCGGATTTCTCATTTGGGCTTAAATCCCGTTACGCCCAAAGCATTCGCCGAAGCGACCGGGCGGTGGAGACGCCCCATGGATTCCACCCGTTAACCCGGAAGCTCTACGTGGAGTCGTTCCACACGCATCTTCCCGTTCTGCTGCGTTATGGCGACCGCAATTCGATGGCGCATTCGAGAGAAGTTCGTTTGCCGTTCTGTGACCACCGACTGGCCGAATTCGCGTTATCTTTGCCGGCGCCGTATCTCATGGGCGGCGCGGAGACAAAGCGCCTGCTGCGCCGCTCCCTGGACGGCATCCTACCGGAAAAGATTCGTCTGCGTTGGAACAAGCAAGGCTTTCTGCCACCCCATGCCGATTGGTTCCGGGACGGCCTTTTGGACGATACCCGGGCAACCATCGAGAGTACCGACTTTCAAACGTCGGAAATCTGGAGGGCCGGTTGGTGGAAAGACGTTCTAAAGCGGTTCCAAGGTGGTGAAACTCATCTCGCGACAATGTTATGGCGGCCCTATTATGAAGATGCTTGGCGTCGTCACTTCCTGCGGCGCGTAGAACAGCAGCCAAAACATCCAATCTTCGCGACAGTCGGCTAATGCGTATCGTCCTGGTCAATCATTGCCACCCCGACACGCCTCATGTGTGCGCAACCCGCATGCGGGAATTCGCCCATGCGCTCGCTGGTCTGGGTCATCAGGTTTTGCTGTTAACAGAAACCCTGAACCCCACGGATCCCGGCTCGACCCCGCAGGAATTTCAGCAGCGCCTGATCGGGCATGATTTTGCGGCCCCGCTCCTCCTCGCCTGCCCGCCGTGCCCTAACAAAGCGTTGGCCAGGCTTCGCCAAGGCACCATGAACTGGCTCTCGCGCAAGGTCGTCATATTGAACGGCTATTTGCGTCACAACGGCGTGTTCACCGATTGGCGGGAGGGTGCCATACCCTTCATATCCGTGATTGCCGACCATTTTTCACCCAACGTCACGGTCGGCAGCTTCGGTAATACCGACTGTTGGAACATCGCCCGCGATATTGCACGCCGCGCTGACTGCCCTTGGGTCGCTGATATCAAGGATTACTGGCACAAGTTCATTCCCGGCGGGTTGAGGGATTGGTTGGCCCATCGTTTCAGCGATGCCGCCGCGATGACGTCACTCTCCTACTCTCACATCGATGAGGCCGCCCCCTGGTTTCGCATGCCCAAACATTCGGTCTTCAGCGGTTTTAAGGCGGAAATCTTGGAGGCCACCGGTAACGACAATGGACAGTTCAAGATCAGCCTGACCGGCGCAATCTATGACCAACGGGCACTCGACGCGTTGATGTCGGGGTTGGCGCAATGGCTCGACAGTCTGGATGCAGGCGATCGAGAGAACCTCGTATTTGTTTATGCCGGCAGTGACGATGCGGCGGTCCGCCGCGCCGCTGAACGCCTAGCCGATAAATGCAAAACCGAATATTTGGGGTTCGTCGACCTGCAAACCCTGCATCAGCTTCATCGGGACTGCCGGGTCAATTTATACGTGAACAGTGATAATTGCTTCCATCATAAAGTACTGGAACTTCTCGCCGCGGGGCGGCCGATCCTCTGTTATCCCGCCGAGATGCCGGAGGCCATGCAGCTCGCCGCAACTACCGGCGGAACACTGCACAGCTGTGATAGCCCTGCGGAGGTCGTCAGCGCGCTCCAGGCGGTCAAGACCGGATCGGATGCCCGCGCCGATCGAAGCCGCCTCCGCGCCTATGCCTGGGAAGCCCAAGCGGAGAAATTCGCGGGCATTCTCCACGATGTTGTCACGGGAGCCTCCCGTTGAAAATCTGGATCTCCGTTCATGGCCGGTTCCACGCCTTCGATCTTGCCAACGAGCTACACCGCCGTAACGTGCTGTCGGGAATTGCCACGACCTATCCGGGCCGGATCGCCCGTCGCTGGCTGCCGGCCGACATCGAAATCAAAAGCGCCGCGCCGCTCGAATTGCTGCGCCGGTTTCGG
>JAQCKY010000081.1 GCA_027592155.1 Pseudomonadota bacterium | reverse complement strand
CATGCCCCCCCTCCCGGCCGGGCGGTAAAGCCGGCGGCGGTTTCCAGGGCATCGGCGCAGCGGAGCAGCGTCTCTTCGTCAAAGGGGCGGCCGATAACATGCAGTCCCAGAGGCAGACCTTCCGGGGAAAGTCCCGCCGGAACCGAAATCGCGGGCAAGCCGGCGAGGCTGGCCGGCACCGCGAAGATGTCGTTGATGTACATCTGGACCGGGTCATCCATGCGCTCGCCGATGGGAAATGCCGGAAAGGGGGTTGTCGGCGTCAACAGCACATCGACCTTCTCGAAGGCCGCGTTGAAATCCTGCTGAATGAGCGTGCGCAGTTTCTGGGCCTTTAGATAATAGGCGTCGTAATAACCGGCGCTCAGAACATAAGCGCCGATCAGAATGCGGCGCCGGACCTCGGGCCCAAAACCTTCACCCCGTGTCGCCTCGTACATTTCCTCAAGGCTGTCGCCCTCAACGCGCAATCCGTACCGAACACCATCGTAGCGGGATAGGTTCGAGGACGCCTCGGCCGGGGCGACGATATAATATGTCGGCAATGCATATTCCGTGTGCGGCAGGCTGACCTCGACCGGCTCCGCGCCGGCGTCCTTCAGCCAGGAAACGCCTTGATCCCACAGGGCCTGGATTTCCGGCGTCGCACCGTCAACCCGGTATTCGGCGGGAATGCCGATCCGGAGGCCGCGAATATCGCCGCTCAAGGCGGCGGCGAAATCCGGCACCGGCAGATCGGCGCTGGTGGAATCCTTGGGATCGTGGCCCGCCATCGCGCCCAACAGCATCGCGGCATCGCGGACCGTTCGGGTCATCGGCCCGGCTTGATCCAAGGACGAGGCGAAGGCGACAATACCCCAACGGGAGCAGCGCCCGTAGGTCGGTTTCAGGCCGACGATGCCGCAGAAGGCGGCGGGCTGGCGGATCGAGCCGCCGGTATCGGTTCCCAGGGCGCCCAGCGCCATCTGAGCGGCCACGGCAGCGGCGGAACCGCCCGAAGAGCCGCCCGGCACGCGGTCTTTGCCGTCCGCACCCTTCCAGGGGTTCTTCACTGGGCCGTAATAGCTGGTGACATTCGCCGACCCCATCGCGAATTCATCGAGGTTGGTCTTGCCCAGCATCACCAACCCGGCGTCGCGAAGATTTTGGGTCACGGTCGATTCATAGGTCGGCGTAAAGCCGTCCAAGATGTGGGACGCGGCCGTGGTCAGCACGCCCTCGGTACAAAACAAATCTTTGACCGCGAGGGGAATGCCATCAAGCGCCCCCTGTGCATTGCCGGTGGCACGGCGGGCATCCGACGCGCCGGCGCGCACCAACGCAAGCTCTGGAGTCTCGGTGATAAAGGCGTTCAGGTCACGGTTGGCCGCCATCGCGCTCAACTGCGCTTCGGCCAACTCGACCGCGGTGTACTCCCCCGCGGCCAGGCCGTCCGAGGCCTCGGAAATCGTCAGTGCCGTCAAATCCGCCATTATTCGACGACCTTCGGCACGGTGAAATAGGGGCCCTGCGGATCAGGGGCATTGGCGAGAATCTGGTCCTGCCCTGCCCCGCCGGTTACTTCGTCGGCGCGCATCGGGGTTTCCATATCCGCCACACTGGTCATCGGCGCGACACCCTCGGTATCGACCTGATCGAGTTGCTCGATCCAATCGAGGATATTGGTGAGTTCCCCAGCCAGGCCGTCCAGATCCTCGTCCGGTATGCGAATTCGAGCGAGCGTCGCGATTGACCTAACGGTCGCCTTGTCCAGTGCCATGGAATATGTCCCAGTTTCCGCTGATATTACTGTCCACCGGGCTGAAATTAGCGCCCGGCAACGGCGGCGGAAACTAACATCAGCCCCCAACAGCCGCAAGTCGCGCAGACGAAAAGGGAAAGAGGAATCCCGCAGTTATCCACAGCGGTGGAAAACTTAGTGGATATCTAAGTCTTGAGATCACCCGGGGAGGTCGGCTCAATAAATTGTGTCGGAATTGTGACATCCCCGACGCGGACGCAAAATATCCACATCGCATTTAATTGCTACCGGTCGCCCGTCGTGATTAACCTAGCCACCCATGATCTATGAAACAGCAGAAGACCTCTTCCGCGATCTACCCAAGGGCAGCCGCCTGTTGGGCGTGGATGTCGGAAAGAAGACCCTGGGCCTGGCAATCGCGAATTCGGATCTGACCATCGCCAGCCCGCTCACAACGATTCGCCGAAAAAAGCTCTCACTGGACCTGATTGAGCTGAAAAATCAGATCGATCAGTACCAAGCGGGCGGTCTCATTCTGGGGTTGCCCGTAAGCATGGATGGCACCGAAGGGCCGGCCTGCCAATCGGTTCGCCAATTCGCCCGCGATGCTACAGAAGCGATCGACATCGGATTAGCCTTTTGGGACGAGCGTTTATCGACCGCCGCGATCCAACGGTTGCTCGTCGACGAGGCCGATATGTCCCGGCGGCGCCGCGCGGATGTCGTCGATAAAATGGCTGCCGCCTATATTCTCCAAGGCGCTTTGGATGCCTGGGCACACAAAAATCGATCGTAGCGTCTTCGCGCTGGATTTCGTTATTAACCCACCCTATAGTCCCGCCCTATGGCCGATGATAGCCTCGACACAAAACGATTTCCCCACCGCCATCTACTGGGCATCGAAGGCCTATCCCGAGACGAAATAGCGCTTTTGCTGGATGTGTCAGACACCTATGTCGATCAGAATCGGCAGGTTGATAAAAAAGTCAGCACGCTGCGCGGCCGAACCATCATCAATCTATTTTTTGAAAATTCAACACGGACCCGGACCTCGTTTGAGCTCGCCGGTAAGCGGCTCGGCGCCGACGTCATTAACATGTCGGTCAGCGACAGTGCCATCAAGAAGGGCGAAACCCTGATCGACACGGCGATGACGTTGAATGCCATGCATCCCGACGTCTTGGTTGTCCGCCACTCCAACAGCGGCGCCGTCCAGCTCCTTTCGGAAAAGGTCAATTGCGCCGTCGTCAATGCCGGTGACGGCAGCCATGAACATCCGACACAGGCGTTGCTCGATGCGCTGACCATGCGGCGCCGGCGGGGAAATATCGAGGGCCTCTTGGTCGCGATCTGCGGCGATATCCTCCATTCCCGGGTCGCCCGGTCCAACATTCTCCTTCTCCAGACCATGGGCGCGCGGGTGCGGGTCATTGCCCCCCGGACGCTGCTGCCGACCGCCATCGAAAATTTGGGGGTCGAGGTCTTCCACGACATGAAGGTCGGATTGAAGGACTGCGATATCGTCATGATGCTGCGTCTCCAGACCGAACGCATGCATGGCAGCTTCTTCCCCTCCGTCCGGGAATACTTCCACTTCTTCGGCCTGGATTACGACAAGTTATCCGCCGCCAAGCCCGACGCGCTGATCATGCATCCCGGCCCGTCGAACCGGGGCGTGGAAATCGATTCCGAGGTTGCCGACGATTACAGCCGGAGCGTCATCCATGAGCAGGTGGAAATGGGCGTCGCGGTCCGCATGGCCTGTCTCGACCTGATGACCCGTGGGATCGGCGACGACCCCGACCAGAGAAACCTATGACCAGCACGCAGACCTGGACAGCGGCAATGCCCGACGACACGGTCGGACAAACCGCCTTTATCAACGCGCGACTGCTCGACCCGGCAACCGACCTCGATACCTCCGGCGGCTTGTTGACCGATGGCGAGGAGATTGCCGATTTTGGGCCACAGATAACGGCGGACTCCGTTCCAGACGGCATCACCATTGTTGACTGCGGCGGTCATTGCCTGGCGCCTGGGTTGGTCGATATCCGCGTGCAAATCCGGGAACCGGGAGAAGAACATAAAGGCACGCTCGAGTCGGCCGGCCGCGCCGGTACGGCCGGGGGCGTGACCTCGATTGTCTGCCTGCCCGATACCGACCCGATCATCGAGGATATGTCGGTTGTAGAGTTCGTCGCGCGACGGGCCCGGAAAATCGGCCTCTCCAAGGTTTACCCTTACGGCGCCATCACCAAAGGATTTGGCGGCAAGGAACTGACGGAACTGGGCATCCTCGCCGAAGCGGGTGCGGTGGCCTTTACCGACAGCAACAAGGCCGTTGCCGATGCGACGGTGATGCGGCGTGTGCTGTCTTATGCCGCGACCTTCGATCTGCTCATCGTGCAGCATCCGGAGGAACCGAGCTTGGCGGCGGGCGCTGCGATGAATGAAGGCGAGGTCGCCACCCGCCTCGGCCTGCCGGGGGTGCCGACCGCGGCGGAGACCATTTTGATCGAACGGGATCTCCGGTTGCTGGAGCTAAGCGGCGGCAAGCTCCATTTTGCTCATATATCGACCGGCGATGCCGTAGACGTCATCAGAAAAGCCAAGGCGCGGGGTCTGAACGTCACTTGCGACACGGCGGCACCCTATTTTTCGTTGAACGAAACCTCGGTCGGCGAATACCGGACCTTTGCCAAACTCTCGCCGCCGTTGAGAAGCGAGGCGGACCGCGAGGCGATCGTCGAAGGGATTGTCGACGGCACCATCGATGCCATCTGCAGCGATCATCTGCCCCATGACGAAGACAGTAAACGCCTTCCCTTCGCGCAAGCGGCCTTCGGCGGGGTCGGGTTGGAAACGTTATTGCCGGTGTCTTTGGAGCTCTATCACAATGGCTTTTTATCCCTGAACCAGCTTTTGGCGAAGATCACCGTTCGCCCGGCGGAGCTTATGGGCCTGCCGGCGGGGCGTCTCAAAAAGGGCGCGGCGGCGGATTTGACCCTCTTCGACCTCACCCAGGGCTGGAAAATCCGCGCCGACGAGCTTTCGAGCAAAGCAAAGAATTCTCCCTTTGACGGCCGGTTGGTACAGGGTGTCGTTCTTCGCACGGTGATCGATGGCCGCACCGTCTATACCTTGGATAACTGAGGATAACTGATCATGCCGGAGGCGTTTTCCACGCTTTCTGAATTGCAGCTCTATGCCGCGGCAATCGGATATTTTCTGGGCTCAATTCCTTTTGGACTGCTTTTGGCCAGAGCGGCGGGCATCGGCGATATTCGATCCGTCGGGTCCGGCAATGTCGGCGCCACCAATGTGCTGCGCACCGGAAAAAAGGGGATCGCGGCGCTCACCATGATCCTCGATGCCGCCAAAGGCAGTGCGGCGGTCGGCATTGCCCTCGCGCTGGGCTGGGGACCGGAGGCGGCAATCTGGGCTGCCTTGTTTGCCGTCATTGGACATGATTTTCCGGTATGGCTGAAATTCAAAGGCGGTAAAGGGGTTGCAACAACCTTGGGGGTGGCACTGGTCTTGAGTTGGCCGGTCGCGCTGCTCAGCCTGCTCGTCTGGATATTGGTCGTGGCAACCCTGAGAATATCATCGGCAGCGGCGCTGCTTGCCTTGGCAGCCGCGCCTGTGCTGGGGATTTGGATGGCGGATCCAAATATGGTGGCGTTGATGCTGCTGCTCGCCGTGCTCGGTTATGTCCGCCATCATCAGAACATTGCCCGGTTGCTGCGCGGTGAAGAATCCCGGTTTGGTTCTTCTAAAACATCGTAAACGCCTTGATATGTGGCCCTGACCCGGACTAGGGTATCCGGAACATATGTAGAACATAGCCGGATACTCATCTTTCACGGATCCAGGGGCAGCGGATTGTGGCGGTTGAACTTTCATTTACGGATAAACGCGATTGGCTTCGCCTGATCGGCTCCGAGCGGATCGGACCGATTACCTTTCATCGGTTGCTTGAACGATATGGCGATGTATCGTCGGCGTTGGCGGCACTGCCCGACTTGGTCCGATCCGGCGGCGGTCGGCAGCAACCCCGAATCATGCCCATCGAAGAGGCGGAACAGCGGCTTGAGGCTTATGACAGCATTGGCGCATCGCTGATTGGGTTCGGCGAAGAAGATTACCCCCCATTGCTCATGCAGGTGGAAGATGCCCCGCCGTTGATCGGCGTTCTCGGCGACCGGTCCCTATTGCGTCGTCCCATGGTCGCCATTGTCGGCACCCGAAACGGGTCGATAAACGGCACCCGGTTTGCCAGGCGGCTGGCCGGCGAATTGGGAGAATGCGGTTTCACCGTGATCTCCGGCCTTGCCCGGGGTATCGACGCGGCCGCGCACCAAGGCGCCTTGGAAACCGGAACCGTTGCGGTTGTCGCGGGCGGGGTCGACGTCATCTATCCGAAAGAAAACACCGCTCTCTATGAGGAGATCGTGCGGACCGGCGTCATTATCTCCGAGATGCCGCCCGGCATGGTTCCTCAGGCACGGCATTTCCCGCGCCGCAATCGCCTGATTTCAGGCTGCGCGCCCGGCGTGGTTGTCGTCGAGGCGGCGAAGCGCTCCGGCTCGTTGATTACGGCGCGAATGGCGCTGGAACAGAACCGCGACGTTTTCGCCGTACCGGGCTCCCCGCTCGATCCCCGCGCAGGCGGCACCAACCACTTATTACGGCAAGGCGCAATATTGACGGAATCGGTGGAAGATATCTTGGAGGTCCTCGGCGGACCGGAAACGCCTAGAGTCGAACCTCCACAACTCATTATAAATAAAGAACAAAATAGCGAACCATCCGATCTCGGCGATCTTCAAAATGCCCGGGCGGAGATTATAAAAATATTGGGACCGACTCCAGTGACGGTTGACGAACTCATTCGCGAATGCCACATGTCCCCTGCCGTGGTGTCGACGGTCCTTCTTGAATTGGAACTTTCAGCTCGGTTGGAACGGCATCCAGGAAACCAGATTTCTCTCATTGGCTGCGAATAACCGAAATAAGATAATATGACAGATGTAGTCGTTGTTGAATCGCCGTCCAAGGCGAAGACCATCAACAAATATCTCGGCGACGGGTTTAAAGTTCTGGCAAGTTACGGGCACATCCGTGATCTGCCCTCGAAGAACGGCTCCGTCCGGCCCGACGAAGATTTCTCCATGGATTGGGAAGTCGACGATAAGTCGCGCAAGCAGATCAAAGATATCGCCGATGCTATGAAATCCGCTACCACGCTGATCCTCGCGACCGATCCGGATCGCGAAGGCGAGGCGATTTCCTGGCATGTCCAAGAAGTGCTCGCCAATGACAATTTGCTCGACAATGTCGAAGTAAAACGCGTGGTGTTCAACGAGATCACCAAAAGCGCCATCCTCGACGCCTTCACCGAACCGCGCGAGCTCGACATGGAACTCGTCGACGCCTACCTCGCGCGCCGGGCATTGGACTACCTCGTCGGATTTACACTGTCGCCGGTTTTGTGGCGCAAATTACCCGGCAGCCGATCCGCCGGCCGGGTGCAATCGGTGGCGTTACGGCTCATCTGCGAGCGCGAAACCGAGATTGAGAAATTTAATCCCGTCGAATATTGGTCGGTCGAAACCGATTTCCTGACCGCCGGTGGACAAAAGATCACCGCACAGCTGACCCATCTTAATAATGACAAGCTCGACAAACTCTCGCTCGGCAACGAAAGCGCGGCCACGGCGGCGGTTAATGCCATCGTCGGGCAGGACTTCTCGGTGTCGAAAATCGAGCGTAAACAGTCGCGCCGCAACCCGGCGGCCCCGTTCACGACCTCGACCCTGCAACAGGAAGCGGCGCGCAAGCTCCATTTCAGCGCCCGCCAAACCATGCAGGTTGCCCAGCGCCTCTATGAAGGCATTACGATTGACGGCGAGACCGTCGGCCTGATCACCTATATGCGAACCGACGGTGTGCAAATGGCGGGAGAAGCCATCACCGCCTGCCGCGATTTGATTAGCTCAAATTACGGCGCGCCCTACCTGCCCGAGAGTCCGCGTATATATAAGTCCAAGGCGAAAAATGCGCAGGAGGCTCATGAGGCGGTTCGCCCGACGGATGTAACACGGAAACCCGAAGATCTGCCTCAGCTCAAGGACGATGAGAAAAAACTCTACGAGCTGATCTGGAAACGCACACTGGC
>JAQCKY010000080.1 GCA_027592155.1 Pseudomonadota bacterium | reverse complement strand
AACAGAGAGAATCACAGATTAAGCTTCTTGGGAATCCTGAATCTGATTACCTAGGATATGCTCTAGTTCCACGTTGCTGTTGGTCTATGGAGTTGGGGCAACGTTGGGACCGTTCCTCGGGACGCTTTTTATGCGGTTTTCGGGACCATCCGGTCTATTTGTCTTCAGTGCCGTTGTTTACGCTGGTGTAGGGCTGTTTGCGCTTTACCGCATTACGCAGCGTGCGCCCGTCCCGGAAGAGGAAGCCGAGAACTTTGTCCTGGTCCCGCGAACGTCGCCTGTGGCCTTTGAGTTGGACCCACGGTCGGAAGAAAATACGAACGAAGCGGCATAATCGTTCCGTCAGCAGTTGAGCGGAAGCGGGCATTGGAGGGTTGCTCGGAAAAAAGACACGTTACATGGTTGAAGAACGCGCCCAACGTTGCGGCGCCGCCATCATCGCAGCCGAAATTGTCGGTTATTCGAGGCTGATGGGCCAGGACGATGCAGGGCACCGCGGCACGACTGAAATCCCAGCGGGCGGAATTTTTTAATGCCAAGATCGCTGAGTACGGCGGACGCATCCTAAAACGGTGGGTGACGGCGCCTTAAGACATTTTATCCAACTCGGCGATAGTTTTTACGGCTTCTCACGTGCCTTCGGCCCCTGGACGAAACGCCATTCGTGGGCAAGGCCCATATAGAGCCCGATGCACATGACCAGCAAAACCACTGTGAAGGGCAGGCCGACGGTGATGGCGGCGGCCTGCAGGGCGCCGAGCGCATCCTTGCCGCCGCCGAACAGCAATGCGCCGGCGATCACGCCTTCCATGGTGGCCCAGAAGATGCGTTGCGGTACCGGGGCATCGAGCTGGCCGCCGGACGTGATGCTGTCGATCACCAGAGAGCCCGAATCCGACGAGGTGATGAAGAAGATCAGAACCAGCGTAATGGCGAAAAATGATGTGATGTTTGCTAAGGGCAGGTTCTCTAGCATCTGGAACATGGCCAGCGAGACCTCGCCGATGCCCTTGGCCAGCGCGCCGATTTCGTGCTGCGCCTGTTCCAGCGCCGAGCCGCCGAAGGCGCCCATCCAGACCAGCGTGACCAGCGTCGGCACCAGCAGCACGGCGATGAGGAATTCACGCACCGTGCGGCCCTTGGAAACCCGCGCGATGAACATGCCCACGAACGGCGACCAGGAAATCCACCAGGCCCAGTAGAATACGGTCCAGCCATGGAAAAACTTATCGTCTTCGCGGCCGATCCAATTGCTGAGCGGGATGATGTTCTCAATGTAGCTTGTCGCCGCCGTGCCCATGGCGGTCAAGATGGCGATGGTCGGCCCGACGATGATCACGAACGCCAGCAGGATGGCGGCGAGCCCCATATTGATGTTGCTGAGCAGCTTGACGCCGCCCTCAAGCCCGCGCACCACCGATATGACGGCGATAAAAGTCACGCCAATGATGATGGCGACCTGAGTTGCCATGCCAGGGTCGATGCCGAACAGGAAATTGAGGCCGCTGGCGGCCTGGCGCGCGCCGAAGCCGAACGAGGTCGCGAGCCCGAAAATCGTCGCCAGTACCGCGATAACGTCGATCGCATGGCCGAACCAGCCCCATGTTGCGCCCTTCATCAGTGGGAAGAAACCGGACCGGATGGTCAGCGGCAGGCCCTTGTTGTAGCTGAAGAAGGCGAGCGACAGCCCGACCACTGCATAGATCGCCCACGGATGCAGGCCCCAGTGGAACATTGTGGCGCCTAACGCCGCATCGGCGCCGGCCGGGGTCCTGGCCGCCACGTTGAGCGGCGTGCCGGCCCAGTTGGTGTAGTAAGCCGTCGGCTCGGCGACGCTCCAGAACATCAGCCCAATCCCCATGCCGGCGGCGAACAGCATGGCGAACCACGACAGGGTAGAGAATTCGGGCCGGGCGTCCACGCCGCCGATACGGATCCTGCTGACCGGCAGGAAGATCAGCGCGAGGCAGAACAGGACGAACACATTACCGCCGACCATGAACAGCCAGTCGAAATAGGCGATCGACCGGCCTTTCGCGCCGTCGAAAATTTCCTTTGCCGGCCCCGGGGCCATCAAGGTTCCCATGACGAATATCAGGATCAGAATTGCCGAAACCCAGAATACCGGGTGATGAATGTCCATCCCCCAGCGCTGGGTATTGTCCTGGCCGACCTGGTAATCGGTTTGGTATCGCGCCGGCATGGTAGTTGCTCCCGATAAATTCGGATTCGTTAGCTCGTCAGTCGAAAATCCATGATGCCCCAGGCGAGATAGCCCGCATCGGCGCCATCGACCCAATGCTGCAGGCCCTTAATCATGTTGTCCACATAGGTCTGGCCGGACAGTTCCACGGCCTCGTCGTAATTGTTTCTCAGCTCCTGGCCGATGCGTTGGTAATGGTTCCTCAGCTGGTCGGTCAGGGGCTCAATCGCGTCCTCGCGAAAGCCGCGTTTGGTGAGTTCGGTGCGGTAGAACGCGAACGAGGCAAGCGTTGAGAGCTGGATCCGGTCTAGAATGGGTTGCAGCACGCCGTCCGGGCAGTCATCGGACTGCATCGGGTCGGTGAAGATGAACTGCCCATCGGGAACCAAAACCCGGCGGATTTCGTCGAGCACGCGGGTGCGATTGCCGCTATGGAGAATGGCGTCCTGGGACCAGACGATGTCGTAGCTGTCGTCGGGTTCGGGGATCTTTTCAAAATCGCCGTGCACGACCCGGACTAGGTCGCCAAGCCCGACCGCGTCGGTAAGCTTTCGGTTGGTGGCGTTTTGAGTTTCGCTGAGATTGAGGCAGGTCACCTGGCATCCGAACCTCTCAGCAAGATAGCGCCCCGAGCCACCATAGCCCGCGCCGAGATCGAGAACGCGCGTGGCGCCATCGATATCGGATATCTGGTTCGCCATGGTTTCAACGGTACGCCGGCTGGCGTCTGCGACCGGTTCGGCGTCACCGTGATAGATGCCAATATGGATGTCTTGGCCGCCCCAGACGTTTTGATAAAACGCATCCGCTTCGGAGCTGTCGTAATACGCCTCCGCCCTTTCGACGGCATCGCTCTTAGTCGTCATGGTAGCTTTTTTGCGCGACATGGATGAAAAAGTCAGGCTCGTTTTCCTGGTATGTTTCCTGAAAATCGCCATATGTCTTGACCTGCTGGAAACCGCTATCAAACAGCAAGTTGCGCATATATTTCTTGCGCAGGGGGAACATGTTGAGGTGGAACTCCGAGCCGTCCGGGAAAGCGTAGCGGAAGCGCGCCAAGGAATCGTCGACATGCTCGGGTTCGGCGGTAACCTGGTCGCCGCAATAGTAATAGGTGTGTTTCGAGCTGAAACCGTGGTCCAGGATTGAATCGTAATTACGCTGATCGATGATCAGAATGCCATCATATTTGAGCGCTGCATAGAATTCGGCGAGGGCGCGTTGGCGGTCGCGTTCGTCGAACAGATGGGTGAAAGAATTCCCGAGACAAACGATCGCGTCGAATTTGCCGTGTACATCCTTGTTGAGCCAGCGCCAGTCGGCATGGACGGTTTGCAGCATGAGATCCCTTTCGCGTGCGTTGTCGAACGCTTTGGTCAGCATCTCGGCATTGCCGTCGGCGCTGGTGACGTCGAACCCCGCCTTGAGTAGCTGAACTGAGTGAAACCCGGTTCCCGTCGCGACATCGAGGATCATTTCTTTTTCGCGCGCCTTCAGTATCTCGACGAAGAACTGGCCTTCGCTTTTCGCCCTTGCGTCCCAATCAATCAGGCTGTCCCATTTTTCCACAAAGGATTGGACGTATTCTTTCTGGTAATTCTCCGTGTCGCGAACCTCTAGCGGCTGGCTGCCGAAGTCTTGTTCTCTCGGTGTCGATAAGGTCATGTTTTCCCGCTTGCAAAAACAACCAAGCTAATCGCAAAAAGAACGCGATTTTTTAACCCTCCCCAAACTTTTTTTTGGGGTAGGCGCAGGTTTCTAATTTTATTTGGTAGTCTCTGAACCCGGTACTGGGTCAGGGATCCAACGGCGCAGTTGGTAGTTCATCCTGGCCCTTTCGGAGCCGAGATTGTAGCGAGGTCCAAGCCCTCGCCGCGTCGCACGCCAGGATGAAAAGCTTGTCCAGATGGACAACTTCACCCCTGTAGCTGCCGCAACCATAACAGGTCAAGGCTCATGGATCAACGTTGCCCCCGATCTTCACCCGCTCTGCATCACCGTACGACAAAACCTTGCCAATAGGGAGCCGTACACACATGTCTAACAAACAATGTTCAAACCCCTCGCTATACGGGCATTTTTTCGAAGCTAGGTCGACATCATCAAGTTCGGTGATTTCGGCTGGTGTTGTGCAAAAGCGGATGGTGGAAATACAATCGTCTTGATAGCGGGCTGGTAGGGACCGACGATATCATGTCCGCTAAAAAATAGGATCCGTTTGGGGTTGCGAATCGCCGTATATGAGAACATCAATTTCGATTGAACCATTTGACCAAAATGACACTCCAAAACTTGCAGCCGTTTGGTTTGAGGGATGGCAGTCTGCGGGTGTTAATGTTGAAGGTGCTGTTACGTTGGCCCAGTTAGGTGCCCGCATACCGGAGGAAATCGGTAACGGCTGGGCCGTCTCCGTCGCAAAATTATATGAGGAAATTGTTGGATTCTCCGCTCTCAAAATGGAATTCCGCAAACTGGACCAATTGTTCGTCATACCCTCGGCGCAGCGGTGTGGGATAGGGAAAGTGCTCCTTGACCATGCCAAATCACTGTCTCCTGGCGAACTAATTCTTTGGACGGCAGTAGAGAATATCGATGCGTGCCGGTTCTATGAACGTGAAGGTTTTATTGCCGGCGCCCAGGCCATCCATGAAAAATTGGGCCATCCAATAAAATCCTATCGATGGCGCGCCGGTACCTTGTAATCAGCTGACCGCCCAAGCCGAGAATCGCCGAGGCGGTTCTTGAAATGCCTGCGACCAGGTCGCGTCGGCCACCTGACGACCGTTCCAGCGCCCTCGATTGGCGAACAGCAGGCCAAAGCGCGCCCTGTCGCGGGCCGTCATGCGGAAAGGATAGGCGGGAAATCGAGAGACATTTTTCTTATGGAACCGACCGTCGGATTCCTCAGAGCCCGGCAATAGGAGCGGCTCGACTCTTTCAGCCCGACTATCTTTAAAGCCTCGTCTACTATTCGACCTGAACGCACTCGCCCAATTAAACCATCAAGGGCCCAGCGGCGGCATCAATCCGTTGGCTTCGAGAAATTCAATCACTAGCGCGTCGAACCCGGCCGGGTCCTCGATGGGGCATGCGTGGCCGGTGCCGGGCAATACTTTATGAACCGCGCCCGGTATCAATCCGGCGGTCTGGATCCCGCCGGCCATAGCTGAATCGAACTCGCCGTTGATGACCAGTGTCGGCAATTTAATGTCGCCGAGCCGTGGCGTAACGTCGGCGGTTGTGTTGCCGCCCATAATGGTCTGCACCAACGCCTCCGAGGAGTGCCACGGGTTTCGTTCGGTCACGACCCCCATCAGATATTTCCCAATCGGGGTTTCAGGGAAATTTGGCGACAAGCATTCCCTCATATATTCGTCCCGAAAAGCCTCCAGCCTATTGGTATAGCCCTCGACCCGGTGCGTGTGCTTACCGCTGATGCCGCTGTTGCCGCCGACCACGATAAGCCCGCGGAAACGATCCGGATGGTCGAGGCCAAGCATCAGGGCCATGCGCGAGCCGATGCTGTTACCGCAAACGATCGCTTGGTCTACGGATTCGTCGTCCATGATGGCGATGATGTCGTCGCACATGTCGTAGGCCGTGAACGGTGTCGTTACGTTTTCCGATCGCCCATATCCTCTGATATCCACGTTGATCACCCTGAACCAGGTCGAGAAATGCGCGCTCTGGTAAAGCCACAATGTATGATCGAAGGGGTTGGAATGAATGAGCACCAGCGCAGGGCCTTCGCCGGCGGTTTCGTAGTAAATTTTAACCCCATTTGATGTGCTGTAAGGCATGATGCTGAATCCTCCCCTGAAGTAAAAACTATGCGTCCCCAGGCGAGCCTGGCGACACGCCTTCCGGCCTTCACATATTAGCCACGTTCTGGAGCGGCTCGCCTTTTATCAAACGCATGACATTGGCGTGAACCTCACGCGCGCCGCCGCGGATTGCCTCTATCGATTTACCGCCGGAATGCGGCGTCGCGAACACACGCTCGTCCTTGAGCAGCGGGTCGTCGGGATCGTTTGGCTCCTGCCAAAAAACGTCTGTTCCGAAACCGGCGATCCGGTTCGATGCAAGCGCGGCCTCCAAGGCGGCGCGGTCAATGTTGCCGCCGCGTGACAGGTTGATGAGAAACGCGTCCTCCTTCATCGCCGCCAAGGCGTCCGAATCTATAATATTGGCGGTTTCCGCATTGAGGGGCAGCACCAGCACGACGACATCGGCGCGTGAAAGAGCCTGATGAAGGTCCGTGGGGCCAAACACTTGCTCGACGCCCTCAATGGCTCCGCCATCCTTGGACGCGTCGCGGCGAACGCCGATCACCCGCATGCCGAAACCCCGCGCCATCGGCACCATCATCTTGCCGATCGTGCCCAACCCCATGAGACACAGCGTTTTCCCGGAAAGTTCGGAACAGACGAACTCACCCATCGCACCCTGATCGACCAGGCGCTGCGCTGTCCGCCTTTTTTTCGCACACCCCAGTAGCAGATACATCGCCGTTTCGGCGACCGAGCGGCAGTTCTGAACGGGCACCGTCGCCACCGGAATGCCACGCGCCGCCGCCGCATCGATATCGGTGATATCGGTGGCCACCCCAATATGCTGGACCAGCCGCAATTTCTTGGCCTTCGCGAGAATATCGCTGTCGACAGTGAACCGTTGAAACCCTTGGTTCATCGCGAGCAGCACCTCCAGATCGCCAATCGCCTCGGTCAAGGCTTCCTTGGTCCCGAGGATGTGCAATGGCTGCGGCGTAAACCGCGATTTCATCTCTTCGATATCGACGTTCACCTTGGATAAAAATCCGATTTTCAAGGTATCTATCCCCCGTGGTTTTTCCCGCTCACTTGGTCACCAGCGTTCTTGGTTATTAGTATAGCTTTGCTATGCGCCAATGATTAGACCCCGAAAGGCCCGTGCATGAGCGCGTGGGCTAAGACACCCGCTC
The DNA here is from genome assembly GCA_027592155.1 of Pseudomonadota bacterium. Taxonomy (GTDB): domain Bacteria; phylum Pseudomonadota; class Alphaproteobacteria; order Rhodospirillales; family UBA2165; genus JAQCKY01. Next base: position 821 of record JAQCKY010000080.1, on the reverse strand, counting down.
CGACTTACACAGCAAGGTTTTGAGATTGGTCCGGTCGGTGAGGTGGTTGGCCGTCCGCCATTTGTGATACGGCTGGGTTTTGTCCCAACCGATGGGCAAAAATACCGTGTGCTCACGAATGCCGTTGGTGATCAAGGCGCGCGCCTCGACCCAGCCATTTCAGGAAATTGTTGCGGCGGACCGGACGGGACATTTTGGTTCACTTACGGTTTAGTGATTGTCCATTCTTCGGTGACAATCGTGCCCGATTGGCGGATCACTTTGGAAACCGGACAAAAACGCCCGAGGTCGTATTTCACGGGCTCCAATGCTGCATCGTCTGTATCTGCCGTCACATTAATTTTGAGTAAAATCTCAGGAAAGGGAATGTCGACCTCTTCTTTCATTTCGACGCCGCGGCGATCCATTTTCGCGATGGCCTCAACATTTATGTGGTGTAGCTCGATGCCATGGGCCTTGGCGCATTTGCTGGCGATACGGCACGTGCACGCGATGAGGGAGCCGATCATTGCTTCTGTCGGCGAGGGACCGAGATTGGTGCCGCCGCGTTCCGTCGGCTCGTCGATTATCATGGTGGTGTCGCGCACCGAAATTTTCATCGGTCCCTCAAGTGCGTAATCGCCACGCGCGCGCATGGTGACGACGGTCTTGGGCTTAATTGTGACCATTGTTTTCCCCTTATGCTTCCCCATTGCTACGATACGGAGCGCGCCGTCACAATATAATTAAAGCTGGAGAATCAAAGTCGGAAAACCAGAGCCGGGAAATTAAAGTCGGCGGATTCTAGTGGATAGATTCTAACGCTTGGTACCCTCTTTTGA
>JAQCKY010000079.1 GCA_027592155.1 Pseudomonadota bacterium | reverse complement strand
AGTCCGCTATTAGTAGTAACGGACACAGGAAATCTCACCAAAATCAGAGTTCTTCAACAGCCTCGGCTATTTTCGGAAGTCGCGCCGTTCCCGACTGACTTCCGTTGCACCCCCAGCAAGCGACATTGGCGTGGCCATGTCCGCTTTCGCTTCATTCACGTCTGTTCATCCCGCTGCACCGAAGGTACTCGGGGAAGTCGTCTCGGGACCGTTCGTGATCCAGGGCGGGCGCGTCGCGATCGGCGAGCATGCGATTGTATAGCTCCAACGCAAGATCGCGCGCAGCTTTTCCCTCGTCTGTTTCAAGATGTACCTCTCGTTCCGCCCGAAATTCTGTCTCAGCCTCCAAAAGATGAGCCATCATCGTTCCGAAATCTTCCGGACGTTGAAGCGTGACGCCAACAATCGTTTTTACAAGATCGCCTCTGTCACCCTCGCGGATATACTCATGGTCTAATTCCGCCTTTATGCCTTGGTCTCTTGCAAAGCGGTGTACCTTCTCACGTAAGGGACCACATTTGGACACCAATCCTGAAGATGTTTGGCATGCAGAGGTTTGAAGAAATCTGGGTCATCCGATAATTCCTCGCCCCTCATATATACCAGCCAGTGGTGTCCTTCTCCGGGGGATGGCGTAGCCCGTTGATAGGAACGAGCACCTCCTTAGCGGTAAAGCTATTCCTACTTTAAGATTGCCGGGCGTATCGACGAACCTCGCACCAGAGCGGTCGCAAAGGCGCTTCTGTTCGAGAATAAGTTCACCGCGCAATAGGCTTGTCATGTTGGTTTCACGGAGCGGATCGGTTCGTAACGTCCTAAATCAATTCTGCCCCTTGTAATGTGCAAGGACAATTACCGGTCTTGGCTACTCGCGACCGTTGGGCCGCTGGTGACCGAGGTGAAAACGATCTGATCGTCGCCCGGCTTCCGGACCATGGCGAACACACTCAGCTCAACAAAATCGAACGCCGTGTAGGGCTCAAAAGGGGCGACGAAAACGACCCGCACAAAACCTCGCCAGTCGCCGTTGGCGTCCTTGGTGAATACTTCCTCAAATTTGAGATTGCTGGTCCGGGCGTCGATCAACCCGTCGGCGAAGCTGCCGCCTGAAAACTGCTCCTGCAGATTTCTGGGGATCAATTTTCTGGGCGGTGCTTTGGCAAAGCTTACCTCGACGACCGCCGGATCGATGTCGTAGTCGCCGAAAACCAAATTGAAGAAAATGGTGCTGCCGGGGGCGATGTCCGCCTTGCCGACGGTAAAATCAAAAATAAAAGTCGCATTATTGGGCGGCCTCGGGCCGTCTTCATCGGGCCAGTTCCGGTTCGGTGCGGCGCTGGATAAGGCTAAATCCGTCCAAATGGATCCACGGGTCGCGCTGTTGATGCTGAGGCATCCCTTGCAGACATTATTGCGGTCGACGGATTCTTCCGGTTGCCGATTGTCAAACTCATCGCGGCTGAACCAGGCGACGCCGCCGTCCTTGTTGAGGTCCGGCAGAAATTCGCCCTGCCGCAGCACCCCGTCGCCATTGGTATCGGCGGCTCTCGGCTCGGCAATGCCCCGCTCGGCCCGGACGAGGCCTTTGGTGTTCCTAAAGCCAAATCCGTCGGCATCGCCGATGCGGATGAAGCGAAAAGGCTCCGCTCCCGCTGCAGGGATGTAAAGACTGCCGACCGCAACGGCGGCCAAGAGTGCTATTTTAATTATCGTGAACATGTGCCCTCGCTTTATCTCCCGAGTCCCGTCATCGCCCGGACCGCATCCGGTGTGTGGCTGGCTTCTCTTAACGCTCGGATTGTGAGGGCTCTATCCCGTTTTGCAAACCGCCGGCCGGCCTTGTCGGTCAAGAGTGCGTGATGGTGGTATTCGGGTGTGTTCAATCCCAACAGGGCTTGGAGGAGCCGGTGAATATGGGTCGCCTCGAACAGATCGACCCCGCGTACCACCAGGGAAATATCCTGCAGATGATCGTCGACCGTCACAGCCAGGTGATAACTCGTCGGCGTGTCTTTGCGCGCCAGCACGACATCGCCAAATCGTTCCGGTGCAGCGGTTTGCCGTCCTGCACCGAGATCGACCCATTCCAGCGGACCCGCTGACGCGGCCGCGCGCGTCATGTCCAGCCGCAAGGCGTGTGCTTGTCCTTCCTGTATCCGGGATTCCCGTTCATCGGACGACAAGGCGCGGCAGGTGCCGGGGTAAAGCACACCGTCGGGGCCATGAGGTGCCGCGCCGGCGTGCTCGATCTCGGCCATAATGTCTTTGCGGGTACAGAAACAGGGGTAGAGCACCCCCATCTCGTCGAGCCGGGCCAGATGTTTTGCGTAGTCGTCAAAATGGGCGGACTGGACACGGACGGGCGTCTCCCACTTGAGGCCCAACCAGGCGAGGTCTTCGAAAATCGCCTCGACGAATTCGGGGCGGCATCGGCCTTGGTCGATATCTTCGATGCGCAGCAGAAACAACCCCTTCGCGGCGCGGGCGACGTCGGCGGCCAGCATCGCGGAATAAGCGTGGCCGAGATGCAGATAACCGGTCGGGGATGGTGCGAAACGGGTGACGACGGTGGACACGTCAGACCTATCAGGCTCTTACGTCAGAGGGCTTGGGCAAGCGGCGAATTATCGCTACTTTCACCGTAACCTCACGAACAGGATTAGGATGCGACATGTCCGATACCCCTTCTTTATCAGGCCCGACATACGGGCCCGCCTCCGGCGAGACAAAGCAGATTGTTCTTCTTTTGCACGGCGTAGGTGCCGATGGCAACGACCTCATCGGCCTGGCGCCCTATTTCGCGCGCAACCTTCCGGACGCACTATTCGTCGCCCCCAACGCGCCCTATCCCTGCGACATGGCCCCGATGGGGTATCAATGGTTTTCCCTCCAGGTCCGGACCGAGGAGACCATGCTGGCCGGGGCGCAATCGACCCAACCGATTCTCGATGCCTTTATCGATGGATTGCTGGCCGAGCATAAAATTAGCGCTAGTCGGGTTTTCACAAGGCACCATGATGTCTCTATTTGTCGGTCCCCGGCGACAGCAACAGGTTGCGGGAATCCTTGGATATTCAGGCCGGTTGGTGGGCTCGGATCTTCTGGCCCAAGAGGTTGCCTCCCACCCGCCCGTCGCTCTGATCAATGGGGACCAGGACGAACTTATCCCTGTGGAAGCGCAAGCTGAGGCGATTACCGGCCTGGTCGTCGCGGGTCTTGAGGTCGAAGGGCATATCCATCCCGGCCTGGGCCACAGCATTGATGAGGCGGGAATCGAAACGGGGATCGCCTTTCTTTCCAGGGTATTGGGCGTCGGGGCCGCTTAAAGATATGGATAGGTGACCTCAAACTGTCATACGACTCTTTTATTCCGATCATCGGATTGATTGCAGACTGTTGAAATAGTTGCAGAAACATTTATGATTCCGGCAGCTTTTGGAGGTATTGAGTGTCTGTCGCGCTTGAGAACTGCCCCGCCCTGGTCCTGAACGCCGACTTTCGGCCGCTCAATTACTTCCCCCTGTCACTCTGGTCTTGGCAAGAAACCATCAAAGCGGTCTTTCTCGACCGGGTAAATGTCGTCTCGGAATATGACGAGGCCGTGCATTCGCCGAGTTGGGAGATGAAGGTGCCGAGTGTCATTTCGCTCAAGGAATATGTGCATCTGTCCCGGCAACCGGCCTTCACCCGGTTCAACGTGTTCTTGCGGGACCGCTTCAGCTGTCAGTATTGCGGCCAGGCGTTCTCCTCCCACGACCTCACTTTCGATCATGTCGTGCCGCGGTCGCGGAACGGCCGGACGGAATGGACGAATGTGGTCACCGCCTGTGCGAGCTGTAATCTACGCAAGGGCAACAAGCTGTTATCCCAAACCGGGATGAGGTTGCGGTCTAAACCCGTCGCGCCCAGCAATCATTTGCTCCAGAACGCAGGCCGAGGGTTCCCGCCGAACTTCCTCCATGAAAGCTGGCGAGATTATCTCTATTGGGATTCCGAGCTGGATCCCACCTAGCCTCCTCTCTCGATTCAATTTACAGACTAATTGACAGAGCTGGCGCGCTCCCTATACTGCGCCGCTTCTTCCCGAGAACGTGGGTTTAAAGCCCCGTCCAACGCGTGTTGGGCCTATCGGGACAACAAAAACAGCCGGTTAACGGAAGACAATAACAAATAGAAGAGAGATTAATTCGCTATGACGAAACGCATTCGCTCGAAATATAAGATCGACCGGCGCCTCCGCGTAAATCTTTGGGGACGCCCCCGCAGCCCTTTCAACCGCCGCGAATACGGCCCCGGTGTGCACGGACAGCGCCGCCGCAAGGCGACGGATTACGGCACCCAGCTCGAAGCCAAGCAGAAGCTCAAAGGGTATTACGGCAACATCACGGAAAAACAATTCCGGCGCTATTACCGCGAAGCCGATAATCGCCGCGGTGATACCTCCGAAACCCTCATCGGGCTTCTGGAACGCCGCTTGGACGCCGTGGTTTATCGCATGAAATTTGTCCCGACCGTGTTTTCCGCCCGCCAGTTCGTCAATCATGGCCATGTCACCGTCAACGGTAAGCGGGTGAACATTCCGTCCTACCGGGTCAACGAAGGCGACGTGATCGAGGTTAAGGAAAAAGCACGGCAGCTGCCGATGGTATTGGACGCCATCGAATCTCCGGAACGGGAAATCCCCGATTATATGGAGGTTGACCATAACCGGATGCGCGGCACCTTTGTCCGCACGCCGGTTCTGGGTGACGTTCCCTATCCGGTGCAGATGGAACCGAACCTTGTTATCGAGTTTTATTCCCGGTAATCGTTTAAGCCCAATTCAGAATCGAGGCCGTCCAGCGAGACGGCCTTTTTTCTGCCCAAAGCCAACTGAGACATAAGCTGCGTTGGACTTTGGGTCCGCCGAGCCAGTAGATTTTATCCATGTCCACTGACGAACAGCGTATCGCCGAAGCATGGGCTCATTACGAATTCGGAGCGCTCGGCGAGTGCGCCGATATCTGCGAGGCATTGCTGACCGCCGATCTGCCCAACGCCGAGGCGGAGCATTTGACGGGCCGTCTGGCGGAGCGGGCCGGCAATCTCGAACTCGCCCTCGACTTTTACGAGCGGGCGGCAAGCAACGAGCCCACCGGCGTTGCCCATCTATACGCCCAGGCGGCCGTGCTCCGGAAGCTGGCGCGGGACGATGACGCCGTCGCAGCGCTATCCGCGGCAATCCGGCTGGAGCCGGCATTTGCGGCAGCCCATTTTATGCTCGCGAATATCTGGAAAGACCGCGGCGCTTTTGAGGATGCGTTGCCCCATTACGAAACCGCGGCCCATTTGGAACCCGATAACGCGGACTTCGCGATGAACGCCGGTGCCGCACAACGGGAGCTTGAAAACCTCGAGGCGGCGCTCTCCTGGATGGATGCCGCGATTGAGGCCGATCCGGACCATGCCGCAGCCAAATGGAATCGAGCGCAAATACTTTTGATGATGGGAGATTTCGAGCAGGGCTGGAATGCTTACCCGGCCCGGTTTGGATCGAGCCCGAAGGCTTTCCCCTATCGTCACGGCGACAAACCCGAATGGACCGGTGAGACGATCGAGGACGGGAAATTGCTGTTATGGGGCGATCAGGGGCTCGGCGATGAACTGATATGCGGCAGTTTGATCATCGAGGCCGCATCGCGGGCAAACGCCGTCATGCTGGAATGCGAGTCCCGGCTGGTTCCCTTATTTTCCCGCAGTTTTCCGGGCCTCGAGGTGGTGCCGCGCCGCTCGTCGTCGGACGAAAGAACCCGCGATCAATCGATTAGGGCGCATAAAGCCTGGGGAGACCTTCCGGCGCTCTTTCGCCGCCGGAAAGAGGATTTCGTTTCTGACACGGGATATTTGAAACCCGACGAGACCCGGGTTGCGGCCCTCCGCTTATCCTATCAAAAACTGGGAAGCGGCCCGAAAGTCGGCATCGCTTGGGAAAGCGCCAATCCTTTCTACAAACAAAAGGTCGATGTGCCGTTGACGCTGTGGGCGCCGATATTGGCGGTCCCCAATGTCCAGTTTGTCTCGGTTCAATACAAGGCGAAGCGTGACATGTTCGAAGCGGTAAATGCCCGCGTCCATTTCGACAATACCGTCGATGCCTGGTCGGATCTCGACGACTGGGCGGCGCAACTGGCGGCACTGGATCTGGTTATCTCGATTTCTAATTCAGCGACCTGCCTGGCGGCGGCGCTCGGCGTCAAAACCTGGGCAATGCTGCCGACGGCGCCTGAGTTTTATTACGGCATGAACAGTGAACGGTGTTTATGGTTCGAGGGATTGAGATTCTTTCGCCAGGAGAGCCGGGGCGATTGGCAGGCCGTAACCGCCCATGTCGCCGCCGCGCTCTCCGAATTTGCCAAAGATCATCCGTAGTTCAGTTTCGGGAACCAATCGGTGCCGCGGCCTTCGGGCGTCAGAACGAACATGTTCCAAACCGGCCAGAGCATATCCGCATGCCGGGAATGTCCGACATCGGATTTAGCGTAAAAAAGCTCCGATCCCCAGGAATGATAAACGCCGTTTGTGGTGTTTCGGAAAACGTTGATCATCGGCCACTGGGACCCCTCACCGTCTTCGGCGAGATATGTCGGATTGAAGTCATTGCCGTTGGAGGACAAGAGCCGGAATTGATCCCAGCCGCGCCCGACAGCCCAGGCGTCGAGTTGGGCCGGCGGCGCCTTGGCAACCACGGCAAAATTGACCCGGTCATTGATGTGAGGCGCGCTTCCGTTAAGCCCGTCGAGCAATGAGGCGCACATGGGACAAGCGTTTGCGTCGTCCGGCGCAAACATCAGGCTGTAAATGACGAGACTGTCCTTGTCGGGCTCAAACAATTCGGAAAGCCGAACTTGCCCGCCCCCGGTCAGTTCTTCGAAGACATAGTCTTCGGGCACGGCGCCGCCGAGGGGAAGTTCGCGGCGGAGCGCGGCAACCTCTTCGATTTGCGTTCGCAAACCCATCTCCGCTTCCAGGAGTTTATCGCGGGCGGCGCGGTATCCACCGCTCTCGCCGGGAAAAGATTTATCGTGATATTGGCTCATGATCATTCTTTCATTATTCTACCAAACGGTTGAGTATAATTTGATCGTAGCAAAGCTATGGTCTATATCAACCATTAAATTCAACCATATGGTATAATATAATGAACGCGGTCAGCAGCCAGACAATCGACAAGACCTTCCAAGCGCTTTCGGACCCGACCCGGCGGGCAATTCTCGCCCGTCTCGCGGAAGGCGATGCCAAGGTTACGGATCTGGCGGCGCCGTTCGACATGTCGTTGAATGCCGTGTCCAAACATGTCCGCGTGTTGGAAGATGCCGGCTTTATAAAGCGCCGGGTCCGGGGCCGGGAACATCGCCTGTCGTTCGACGGCGCACCTTTGCGGGAAGCATCCGACTGGATCGAATTCTACCGCAATTTCTGGGATAAGCGTTTGGACAGCCTCGCGCGATTTCTCGCGGAGTCGCAGATTAAGGACGCAGAATGATCCAGACATGAAAAAGGGCCCCGCACGGGACCCTCTTTCGAATTCAATCTCGTAAAAACTAAGCCGAAGCGTTCTCCGACGAGATGCCCTTTTCTTCGAACATCTTCTGCAGTTCCCCGGTCTCGTACATTTCCCGGATGATGTCACAACCGCCGACAAATTCACCCTTCACATAAAGCTGAGGGATCGTCGGCCAGTTGGAGAATGTCTTGATACCGTCACGCACGCCGGGATCGGTCAGGACATCGACGCCTTTGAACTTAACACCGGACAATGTCAGCGCCTGTACCACAGCGGCGGAAAATCCGCATTGCGGGAACATCGGCGTTCCCTTCATGAAGAGAACCACATCGCCGGAGTCGACTTCCTGTTGAATTTGAGTGGTTACGCTTTGCTGTTCCATCGTTCCATCCTTATGACCACGGGGCGTCTCGGCCCCGGTTAGACTAGAATTTGCCTGGTTGGCATTTGCCTGGTTGGCACTTGATTGATTAACGTTTTCAGGCGCCTTCCGGCGTCC
>JAQCKY010000078.1 GCA_027592155.1 Pseudomonadota bacterium | reverse complement strand
CGGCGGACGCTAGCGCAGGAAACGCCCTAGCTGCAAGCCTTTCCTGGCATTAATCCACGGATTATCTGCAGGCGTTCCTCTGTGGACTAGGTGCGGAGATCGAAGCCTGATAGAATGGCGCCATGAAATTTGGCGTGATCGCGGGCTTTGTGCTGCTCGGAATGGCGTTTATCGCGGCGGCGGCGGAAATGGCTGCTTTGGCGCTCAGCGGTTCCGTTACCTATGTCTCCGCCTATACGACGCTGACGGCACTGCTGCCCAACCAATTCGGCGCGGTCGAGGCGTTTGTGGTGAAACACATCCATCCTCTGGTTTGGGATCCGGTCATTCGCACTCTCTTTCTGCTTCCGGGTTGGCTGCTGCTTGGTCTGCCGGGAACAATCCTCGCTTGGAAATGCCGGCCGAGTGTCGATCAGGTCGATGACGGGGATGACGACCAGCTTCCCTACGAAACCGAGTATGTGCCGCGATGTGCGGCGGTGCCGGGTTTTAAGCGATTGCGGCGCTATCTCTCCATGGAAGGCGATCGTCGCCACATCCTGATGCATGAGTTTGAGGACGACGATGGTTTGCGATCACAGGCTTGGCAGGACTTGCGTACTGCTGAGCCGTTCGCAATCTGCGATGACGCCGACGGGGCACCCGCGGCATACCGGCGGGCGATTTCTGACGGTTAGTCGTCACCCATACGAAGGGCGGCGAGAAAAGCGGATTGGGGAATTTCGACCTGGCCGAACTGGCGCATGCGCTTCTTGCCCTTTTTCTGCTTCTCCAGGAGCTTGCGTTTGCGGGTGATATCGCCGCCGTAACATTTAGCGGTGACGTCCTTGCGCATCGCGCTGACGGTCTCTCGGGCGATCACCTTGCCGCCGATCGCCGCCTGGATGGCGATCCTGAAGAGCTGTCGGGGAATGAGATCTTTAAGGCGCTGACAGATCATCCGGCCCCGCCCTTCGGCGACCCGCCGGTGGGCGACGAAGGATAACGCATCGACCGGTTCCTCATTGACGAGGATCGAAACTTTTACGAGATCGGACTCGGCGTAGCCGTCCATCTGGTAGTCGAAGCTGGCATAACCCCGCGAGGTGGATTTGAGGCGGTCATAGAAATCGAAAACGACTTCGTTCAGAGGAAGACGATAGACCGCCATTGCCCGGGCGCCGGCATAGGTCAGTTCAACCTGCTCGCCCCGGCGATCTTCACAGAGGGAGAGGATGCCGCCGAGATGTTCATCCGGGACCAGGATCGTCGCCCGGATCCAAGGTTCCTCAATCGTCGTGATCTGGGTCGGGTTGGGCATATCGGCCGGGTTATGCAATTCTGTTATGGAGCCGTCGGTCTTATGGAGCCGGTATACGACGCTTGGCGCCGTCGTGATGAGGTCGAGATCGAATTCCCGTTCCAGGCGTTCCTGAATAATCTCCAGGTGCAGGAGCCCGAGGAAACCGCAGCGGAACCCAAACCCCAGGGCGGCAGACGTCTCCGCCTCATAGACGAAGCTCGCATCGTTGAGACGCAGCTTGGCGAGGCTGTCGCGGAGGTCCTCGAAATCGGCCGCATCGACCGGGAACAAACTGGAAAACACCACCGGTACGGAGGGTTGGAAGCCGCCCAGCGGTTCTGCCGCCGGCCTAGCTGCGTCCGTGATGGTATCGCCGACCGGCGTTTCAGCGGCCGTCTTAATGGAGGCCGTGATATAGCCAATCGCACCAGGACCTAATTCATCCACCTGTGTGGCTTTGGGTGTAAAAATGCCAACCTGATCGATCTGATGGGTCGCGCCCGATGACATCAGGCGCACTTTTTGGCCCTTTTTCAGGGTTCCATCGACGACGCGCACGAGAATCATCACGCCGAGATATTGGTCATACCAGGAATCGACCAACAGCGCCTTGAGCGGGTCTTCTTGACTGCCCTTTGGCGGCGGCAGCTTTTCGATCAGGGCTTCCAGAACATCTTCCACACCCATTCCGGTCTTGGCCGAGATCTCGACCGCCTCTGACGCGTCGAGCCCAATTACTTCTTCGATCTGTTCGCGGACACGTTGCGGTTCCGAAGCCTGAAGATCGATTTTGTTGAGGACGGGCACGATTTCGTGGTCGGCTTCAATCGCCAAATAGGCGTTGGCCAAGGTTTGGGCTTCGACCCCCTGGGTGGTGTCGACAACCAGCAACGAGCCCTCACAAGCGGCGAGAGAGCGGCTTACCTCGTAGGAAAAATCGACATGACCGGGGGTGTCCATCAGGTTGAGCGTGTAAGTCACACCATCTTTGGCGTTATATTTCAGCCGGACCGTTTGGGCTTTGATGGTGATGCCCCGCTCACGCTCGATATCCATGGAATCGAGCACTTGTTCGGTCATCTCGCGATTGCTCAGCCCGCCGCAATACTCAATCAACCGGTCGGCAAGGGTCGACTTGCCGTGATCGATGTGGGCGATGATCGCAAAATTGCGAATGTGGCTAAGGTCTGTCATGGGGCGGTGAATACCACCAAACACAGGGTTATTCCAACCCGATCGCGATCCCGATTTACTTCTTGTGAATAACGTTGCTGGCGCCATCCGCTCCCATATAAACCGTGAGGATGCGGACCGGCTCGGAGCCCGTGCTGACACCATTATGCCAGTTGTCCATGGCTTCCATGAAAGCCTCACCGGCCTTGTAGGTCCGCTTGCCCTTGTCGCCGTAATCCACGGTGACTTCTCCCGATAGGATATAGGCATAAAGGGGCACGCCGTGTTTGTGCCAACCGGTTTCCGTGCCGGGCGCAATGGTAATGACAAGTGAGGATATTTTAGCCTTGCCTGTGGGATAGGCGATGGTCTCCCCGACGATATTTTTCCCCGCGGTCAGGAGGGTCTTGGCGGAGATGTAATCTTTTTCCGTGGGGTCTTGGGCATCGACGGAGGGTGCCGACGTTATAACCGCGCCGGCAACGAAGATGATCGAGATGGCTTTGATGATACGGCTACAAAAGGGTAATCGCATAATCCGCTCCTCATTGGTGCAATCGACCATTGCTTCGTCATCGATTGGCGCTAAACCGCAGGAACCTCGATCTCATTCTGTGCGCAGGCGGCGGTAACCGTGTTTTGGAGCAGACAGGCAATGGTCATCGGGCCGACGCCGCCGGGGACCGGGGTGATGGCGCCGGCGACCTTGATGGCTTCCTCAAAATCGACGTCGCCGACAAGTTTGGTTTTGCCTTCTTCGGCACCGGGAACTCGATTGATGCCGACGTCGATGACCGTCGCGCCCGGCTTGATCCAATCGCCGGTAACCATCTTTGGACGACCGACCGCGGCCACGAGAATGTCGGCGCGGCTGCATTCCTCGGCCAGGTCTTTGGTCCGGGAATGGGCAATCGTCACCGTGCAGTTTTCACCGAGCAGAAGCGCCGCCATTGGTTTGCCGACAATATTCGAGCGGCCCAGGACGAGCGCGCGAAGGCCCGAGAGATCCTCGCCAAGCGTATCCTTGATCATCATCAGGCAACCCAGGGGCGTGCAGGGGACAAGGGCGGGTAGCCCAGCCGCCAATTTGCCGGCATTGTAGACGTGGAACCCGTCAACATCTTTGGCGGGATCAATCTCGGCCAGCACGGCGTCCGGATTGATTTGATCGGGCAGGGGGAGTTGGACCAGAATACCGTGAACCTCGGGATCGTCATTGAGGCCTTCGATCAGTGTCAGCAGCTCTTTTTGGGAGGTATCGCCCGGAAGGCGATGCTCGAACGACTTCATGCCGACTTCCTGGGTCATCTTGCCCTTATTACGGACATAGACCTCACTCGCCGGATCGTCGCCGACCAACACGACGGCGAGCCCGGGCGTGATGTGGTGGACGTCGCGCAGTTCATGTACTTGTTTGGCAACCTTTCCCCGCAAGCGTTCCGCGAAGGCATGACCGTCGATAATTTTGGCTTCAGCCATTTTGCTTTACCCACCCCTCAAGTTTCGCGCGCACTCTAGCCGCTTCGCCTTCAATGACAATGATTTTTCGCCTGTCCGTTGTTCCCCGGACAATGTGAAGGCTAGATTTTGTCAGCTTCCACGTCTTTGACAGCAATCTCAAGAGGGCATCGTTCGCTTTTCCATTTTCCGGAACGGCGGTTACGGTGACTTTGAGGAGAGGATTTCCTTCCGAATCGGCGTCGATGCCAATGATGCGGTTCTGCGATGCTTTTGGTGTGAGCCGTATTGTGACGGCGATCTCGTTGCCGTGGAGGAAGAATATCGAGGCTGGGTTATCCGCCATATTCGCGTATGAGGTTGCGCAGGAACACCAACAGCAAAATCAGCAATATGGGCGAGATGTCGATGCCACCGAGGTTCGGGATAAAGCGGCGCATATACCGGAGCGGCGGTTCGGTAATCTTATAGAAAAAATCGATGATCAAATAGATGAACCGATTGCTCGTATTGACCATGTTGAAGGCCGTAAGCCAGCTCAACACAACGGCAATGATCAAGGCCCATATATAAAGGCCGATCAGCTGATCTATCAGAATGAATAAGGAGTTCATCGGCGACTCGCATGATGAGATCTATTTGATGCGCAGACCCTACCCGCCGCGATTCATCCTGACAAGTCTTGCTGGCCTCACGCTCGCGAAGTCTTGACAGAGCCCTTCAGTTACGAACATTATCCGCCCCTTCCCGAACCGGAAACCAACCGGTCCCGGGACAGTGGGGCCGTAGCTCAGATGGGAGAGCGCCGCGTTCGCAATGCGGAGGTCAGGAGTTCGATCCTCCTCGGCTCCACCAATTTTCTCAAAGGCTTCCGGCTGAATTGGGCTCTTGGTACGAACCGCGTGTGCCTCGTTGAGGCTCGTTCTAAAGGCCGCACCGTGGCTCGTCGGTGAGGTTGGTCAGGGGTTTGGACAACTGCCATATGGAAACATTGTCGTTGTACTGGATTCCCGCGCTGACGGTGGGGCTCGCATACATTCCCCAATGTGCCGTGCGCAGTCTGGTCCCAGGATTTTTTGGTACCGTCGCCCTGAGCATTGGCGTGCCATCCTGCCATATCCGCCACCGTCTGACGGTTGCCGGGGGCGACGCGGAGCTGTTCGAAGATGCGGCGTGTGACCTGATATACAGCTATACGGGTGGCATCCCGCGGTTGGTAAACACGATGTGCGACATGTCGCTGGTATACGCCTTTGCGGAGGGTGTGAGCCGTATCAGTGTTGATCAGGTCGAGGCCGTCGCAAAAGACCGGCAGGTCGGCGGGATACTGCCGATCAGCATCAATCGCGCACGGCAAGACGATAGGGAATCCGCACGAACGGATACCGATAATGCCAAGGGCGGCACGCGGAGTGGATTATCCCTTGATAAGCAGATCGGCAGCCTGCTCCAGGACTCCGCGAACCCGTTGGCCGGATGGGTCGATCTCGTCCTCGGGCAAGAGAACCCGTCGCAGGTAAAGCGATTACATAGGCTGATCGGCGACCATCTCGAGGCCAACGCTGGACATTCTGGACTATTGCTTGCGCAGGCAGTTTCGCTGGCGATCCTCGGGGCGGAAAGCGATATCGAACATGCTGATCCTCTCTATAAGGCGCTGCACGCGGTCATCAAGGATCGTCGGGTGGCTCCGGAAGAATTTGAGAATACGGTCTCACGCCTTATCAATTATTCCACTGCGAATTCGGCAGTATACGCCGCCCCGCTGGCACTGGCTCTTTGTAAATTGTCGGAGGACAACCTCCTTCCCGATGGGGCTTGCCCGCGGGCCTTCTGCCGCTCCAATTTGCTGCAAGACGATTTAGCGGAGGCTGTCGTCGCGACTTATGCCTGCGCTGATGCGGTTAACCAACTTTCCCATGCCGTCGAGAATACAATGCGTCGTTGGGCTAGTGTCACAGACAATAATTTACTTGAGGCCGTGAAATGACAATATTCCAAGAGTTGGAATCCAAGATTGGCGATGCGGAGAAGGAAATCTCGGTCGTCCTCCGTCAGCTTGAAGGACTGGGCGATATCGAAGAAACGTTTGGGACGGCGACCGCCGGCCTCGCCGAAGCGTCAAGCAATCTCGCCCAACTGACGGGGACGATTCGAAAGACATCAGAAGATCTATCCAGTGCATTGGGGGCATTTAGTCGGGCTAGCCAATCTATCGAAGCGGCGTCATCACCGCGTCACTTGGAAGAGCTCGCAAAGCTCGATACCAGAATCGGAGAACTGGAACGGCATGTTGCAAAAGCGGCGGCGAGCGTCGCCCAAGTTGATGCCGGTATCGGTCAATCGATCGAGTTATATTCAGAAAAATTTAGCGACGTAAAAGCTCTCTTGACCGAACTTCCGTCACAGATGGATTCGACCGTCCGTCGATTGGTCGGTGATGCGATACGTACGCAGACAGATTATATTGCTTCACAGTTCAGGGTGTTGCGCGCCGTGTGGATAATTACCTTGCTCGGCGTCTTCGGAATCGCGAGCGTTGTTGGGATGGAATTTTTGAATATTTCGTTCTGACCCCTAACGGGTTTGTTTATTTCCGACAGTCTCGGACTAAGCTTTGATGACCTTGCCGTTGTTGATTTCGTTTTTGTCGATGATATTCCGGGTATCGATTATCAATTTGCTGTGCTCCACCAGATCGGCGTAATCGACCGCATCGTGGTCGGTGCAGATAACGGCGGCGTCGTATCGGCTGATCGTATCGTTGCTCCATTCAATGGACCGGCGTCCGGCCAGTTCTGGATGGGCGCGGGTTATGCCAATTGTCGGGATATGTGGATCGAAGTAGTCGACGGCTGCACCTTGGGCCTCCATGATTGAGATAAGGCGAAATGCCGGGCTTTCCCGCGTGTCATTGACGTTTTTCTTGTATGCCAATCCGACGAGAAGGATTTTTGCGTCGCTTAGTTTGATCTGCGCGGTGTCGGCGAGGGCTTGGCTTAGCTTTGCGACAACATAATCCGGCATCGACGCGTTGATTTCGCCGGCAAGTTCGATAAATCGGGTATCGATCCCATGGTTTTTTGCCTTCCAGGTCAGGTAAAAAGGGTCAATGGGAATACAATGACCGCCCAAACCGGGTCCTGGATAAAAAGGCATAAACCCAAACGGTTTCGTCCGGGCGGCATCGATGACCTCCCAGATGTCGACGCCCATCTTTTCATAGACGACCTTAAGTTCGTTCACCAAGGCGATGTTGACGGCGCGAAATATATTCTCTGTCAGCTTCGCGGCCTCGGCGACACCGAGGGAGGAGACGGGGACGGTCTCAACCACGAGCTGATCGTAAAATGCACAAGCGAGTTCCAGCGCCTCGGCGCCATCGCCACCAACGACTTTGGGTATCGAGCTGGTTTGAAAAGTAGGGTTTCCGGGATCTTCCCGTTCCGGTGAATAGGCGAGATAGAAATCCGCGCCGGATTTCAAGCCGCTTCGTTCGAGTATCGGACGCAGGACATCCTCGGTTGTTCCGGGATAGGTGGTCGATTCCAACACGACCAACTGTCCCGGCCGTAAATAACGGGAGATCGTTTCCCCCGTCGTCTCGACATATTGCAGATCAGGCTCTTGATCCTGATTGAGCGGGGTCGGAACGCAGATGACGATGATATCGGTCGTCGCTAAATCGGTCGGATCTGAACTGGCGACGGCATTTCCCTTAATGCCGTCCCTATCCAGGAAATTTTCGGCAACCAGTTCTTCGGGGACGGTCAATAGGTAGGATTGTCCGGCGTTTAGGCTATCCACTTTCGCTTGGTCGATATCGAAGCCCGTCGTTCCAAACCCGGCCTGTGCCGCGACAATCGCCAAGGGCAAGCCGACATACCCCATACCGATGACCCCGACGGACGCGGTGCGCCGTAGTATTTTGTCTTTCAGTTCCGCCGTTGGGGGAGGCATTCTGCGCGTCCTAGCTTTCATTCGGTGGCGTAATCTAATCGATCCAAGCCCAGAATCAATGATGCCCGCTGTTAAATAACAGCGGGCATCATATTTTCGAAGATCGTTTGAGTACGATCCATATTTTAATCTTAGGCGGCAATAGCCCCGTCTGGGCCGTTCTGACGCTTACGACGCCAGCCCATGAAGCCAAGCAATG
>JAQCKY010000077.1 GCA_027592155.1 Pseudomonadota bacterium | reverse complement strand
GCCGTGAACCCGGCCAATTACCTGCGTCCATGCTCAAAACCGATACCCCGGTGAATAATTCGGGCTAGGTGTCCTCTGGATGCATTTGGACCGGAGTAGCGAAACCGCTCAAAAATGGGTGGAGAATGAAAGCGGCTTGGACCAATTCGCCAGCGAAGCGCTTTTTGAAATAGAAACCCGGCCAAGATGCATTAATTTCCGCCAAGGCGTTATCGTCATTTTACGCGGCGTTAATCTCAATCCCGGGGCAGAACCCGAGGACATGGTGGCGCTCCGTCTTTGGGTCGATGAAAGTCGGGTGATTTCTGTCCGCACCGTCCAATTGCTCGCGGCGCAGGATGTCCGCAAGGATTTAACCGAGACTCTCGGTCCACGGGACGCAGCGTGGTTGCTAGCCGCCATTGCTAACCGATTGATCGACCGTGTGGGTCCGATTATTGATGACATGTCCGATGAAGTGGATGGGCTGGACGAGGACCTTCTCGTGTCAGGAAACCGTGCGATCCGGAGCCAACTCTTGCACATACGCCGCGAAGCGATCCTTTTGCGACGCTATCTGGCGCCACAACGCGACGCGCTTACGCGCCTGCACCAAGATGAACATCCGGTCATACAACAAAACAATCGCATGCGACTTCGCGAAACCGCCGACCGGGTCCAACGCATCATCGAGGAATTGGATGAACTGCGCGAACGCACCGCCATCATTCAGGACGAGCTTTCGACCCGTATCTCTGAACAGATGAACAAAACAATGTATCTGCTGACCATGGTCGCGAGTTTTGTGATGCCGCTCAGTTTCGTGACCGGTTTATTGGGCGTTAATGTCGGCGGTATCCCGGGGCAGGCCAATGGCCTGGCGTTTCCTATCGTGATAGGGATCCTGGTCGCGATGGTGGTGGTCCAGGTGTTTATCTTCCGGCGCCTGAAATGGATGTAGCCTGAGCCGCACTATCGGGTCTGCGGCGGTGCAGATCGTAACCGGCGCGGTGGTTGAGAATGATTGAGCGGCGATTGAGAGATAGGCGCGCATCGCCTAGAGTGCGCCGGTCGAAAGGGGAGTGCCGTGCATGTCCAAAGCTCTTGATCAGTATGTCGACCTGATGATCCGCTGCGTTGCCAACACGATCTATAAGGACCCGAGCAATATGTCGGTTCTGCGTGGCCGCGCCGCCTACAGTGAACATGAACGCACCTTGGGCCGCGACTGGCCATTGATTGCGCACACCATGATCGGGGTCAAGCGGCTCCGCAGTCTCGCCGACCAGGTGATCGAGGTCGTCGAGAACGACATTCCCGGCGACTTCATCGAAACCGGCGTTTGGCGCGGCGGTGCGTGTGCGCTGGCGCGGGGCGTTTTCAACGCGATGGAGGCCGCCGAGCGCAAAGTCTATCTCGCCGATTCCTTCGAGGGCCTGCCGGCGCCGAGCCCCGACATCTATCCGGACGATCTCGGCATGCAATTCCATACCTACGAGCCTTTGGCGGTTTCGGAGGACTTGGTCAAAGATACCTTCAAAGCCTACGGCCTGCTCGCGGACAACGTCGTCTTCGTCAAAGGCTGGTTCAAGGACACGCTGCACCTGATTGACGCGGAGCAATTCGCTATCGTCCGCCTCGACGGCGACATGTACGAATCCACCATCCAGGCAATAGAAGCGCTCTATCCGAAACTCTCGGTCGGCGGCTATTTGATCGTCGACGATTACGGCATGATTAAAGCCTGCCGAAAAGCCATCCACGATTACCGCGAGGCCCATGGCATCGCCGAAGAAATCGTCAATATCGACGATGTCGGCGTCTATTGGCGAAAATTAGCCTGAGGCCAGGTGAACAAATTGAAAGATGTCGGATTCTGAGCGGGAGGGGACGTTGAACGAATGTTTGTGGACACGGCGCTTTCTGATCTCCGCTGCGAACATCGGTCCGAACCGGTTCCACCAGAAACGCACCGTCTCATGGCAGATATCGATGCCACGCTCGAACAGCAAATCCTCGGCCTAGCGCAACGACAGTGGATAGTGGATATACATCCTCACGGCAAGGCGGATCACCGCGGGTGAACTGTTGAAATGGCGAAACGGATTTCTCATCTGGCAAAGCTACGGATGGTTTCCTCACCGCTCAACAGAGTTTTCTTTGACAATGCCCTCCAGCGAGATTGCGGCAGCGGCGGGGCGAAAATAGCGCCGTCTTAATTCATCCGATTACGCTGGGGACAGGTATGCCGCCTTGCCCGCTGCCGGTCTGTATCTTAAGTTCTGCCCCGGCTGGGGCGGTCACGCCTCGACGGTCTGTGTTTTATCGAGAAACCGGTGATTTCAATGCAAACTCTTCTGTTCACACCGATGGACCTGCGCGGCGTCCACGTGCGCAATCGGATCGTCGTCTCCCCGATGCTCACCTACGCAGCGGTGAATGGCTACGTCCAAGACATGCATACGATCCATTACGGCAAGCTGGCGTATGGCGGCGCGGGGCTCGTCATGGTCGAATCGACCAAGGCTGATCCACGCGGCGCCAGCACGCCCCGTGACCTTGGTATATGGAAAGATGACTTCCTGCCTGGCCTGACAAAGATCGCCGACACGATCAAGGCCTACGGTGCGGTGGCCGGCATCCAACTCGGCCACTCCGGTCGCAAGGCACGGCGCTCGGTGCCCTGGGAGGGGCGCACGCCGCTGGCCAGTCACCCCGGTCTCGACCATGGCGAGGAATGGGAACTGGTTGCTCCCAGCGAGATCGCGCATTCTAATGGTTGGTACATGCCGCGCGCGTTGTCGATCGACGATATCGAGACGTTGATCGAGGGGTATGGGGCGGCAGTCGAGCGCGTGAAAAAAGCCGGTTTCGATGTGCTGGAACTACACGCCGCGCACGGCTACTTACTCCATCAATTCCTGTCGCCGGTCGCCAACCAGCGAACCGATAAATATGGCGGGTCGGATGAGAACCGCCTGCGCTTTGCACGCGAGGTCCTCGACCGCATCCGTCAATCCTGGCCTGACGACAAGCCGCTTTTTCTACGCGTTTCGGCCGTTGATGAGGCCGGTTGGTTGGTCGAAGACAGCGCTCGCGTCGCCCGCGCACTCAAGGAACACGGCGTCGATGTGATCGACTGCAGTAGCGGCGGCATGACGCCCGGCGGCTCCACCGTCAACTTCGGCGCGCCGGCAGGTTACGGCTATCAAGCACCTTACGCCGAATATGTCCGAAAGCATGCCGACGTGATGACCATGGCGGTCGGTCTAATCATCCACGCCGATCAGGCGGAAGCGATCCTTCAGTCGGGGCAGGCCGATCTGGTCGCGCTGGGCCGGGAGATGCTGAACAACCCGAATTGGCCGATGGACGCCGCCACTAAGCTTGGCATCGACGACCCTTATTCAATGGTCCCGCCACTCTACAGCTTCTACCTGCAGAAACGCATGCAGGCGGATTTCGGCGGCCGCCCGTCGACGTGGCGTGAAGGTATTGAGACGGAATCGGTGCCGTCCGACGATGCGGACTGACAGCGCCCAAGACTTTACCTCGCCCCCTGGCGCCACGACTACAACCACATGAGGCGGGCTGCTGACACCGTTCGGCGAGGGCGGCCGCGCGGTTTTCATTGAAGGATTCGCGTTTGTTCAGGTGGCGTTCGAGATTGAAATGATTGTGGATCGAGCTGTGGTGGCGGTGATCCTCCCCCATTGAATTGGTCCACCCCGATGCCATGGAAATAGGGGGACTTTCTAATGTCCGTCTCGTCTATTAGCGGACATTCATTACGCTATCCAAAAATCCACCAAGCCCGTCGGGGCGATGTTTGCGATCGAGCATTTACGATCACGCGGCAATCCTCGCAGTACTCATTCGCGCGGTAAATCCGCCACACGGTAAATCCGCACGGCATTGTCGTGATAGAGCTTGGCCTTTTCGTCCGCCGAATAATCGGCGGTCAATCGCTTGAATGAATTCCAAAGCACGTTGTAGCTGCAACTAAGTTTGTCGACCGGGTAATTGGATTCAAACATGCAGCGGTCGACGCCGAATTGCTCAATGAGGTATTCCAAATAGGGCTGCGTGGCCTCCAGTAATTCGGTGCTGGTGGGCGGCTTGGGCCGATGCTGCCAGTTGAATCCGTTGAAAACCATATTCAGTCCCCCCAATTTGATGGAGACGTTTTCGCAGCGCGCCAGTTCTGCGATATGGGCTTTCCATACTTCGAGGACTTCCGTGCGCCGGCCAGCATAGGGGCCAACCCCTAAGGGGCCGCCACAATGATCGAGGACGATCCTGGCATCGGGGTATGCCCTGGCTAGATCGGTCAGCTCCGGCAGTTGAGGATGATAGCACCAACTCTCCACTATCAAATCACGCTTGGCTAGTTGCGCCACACCGGCACGGTATTGGGGATCGAGCAGAACATGCGCAGGCGGTCCCCAACCCGAACTGTGGATTTCATCGCTGTCATCGTATGTCGCGCCGCATCTGATCCCGCGAAACAGCCCGTCGCCCGCGGCGATATGGGCCTCCAACACTTCGTCGACGGCATCGCCCAACAACAAGTTCGCCCACCCTATTATGCCCTTGGCGACCCTTTGCGGACCATGCTTGCCCGATGCGCTCTTCGCCGCGATAGCGGCGACGAACTCGGTTTCGCCGATGGGGCGCAAGTTCTCCGGCCCATCGGGCCGATACTCCGCGCCGCACTGAACAAAGACGGTCGAGACGATATTATGGCCGCTGTTAAGGTCTTCCAGCAATTCGTCGAGCTGATAGCGTGTCGTCGAGCGTCCGTATTTCAAATTCCATAGATGGTGATGAGGATCGCAAATCTTAAGATCAGGCTCTAGCGTTTCCTCATCATACTGGGCGAGCCAGTCGTGGTTATCGGCCTTAGTTGGCCCGGGGGAAGGCTCGGGGGATGGCATGGCGGGCCTTAGATATCTTCGAGCGGATATTGTAGGACCAGCGCCTCGAGACCGTCGCTGCCGGCCTGAATTTCGAACGCCTCCTCGGTGTTCTCCACCACGACCATGGACCACAGCGGCAAATCCTCGCCATCGTTCAGCATGCTGCCGTTGCCGACAAACACGTAGTAGCCGCCGGCGATCTTCGGATCCGGTCCCTTCACACCCATGTTGGCGCCCAGCCGGACAATCTTGGCGGACAGGCCGTCGTCTTCTTCTTCCATAATAGTCTCCCACGCGACGTCTTTACGGGAGCGAAGCAACGGCTCAATCGAGAAATGGACCTGGTCCGAAACACGCATGCGCCGCTTGCTGGGGCGGATTTTTTCGCGGGCCTCGGCTTTATTGTAGATATAGACTGGCTTGGAATCGCCGGTATACATCCGAAGCGCCACGAACGACAGGCCCTGCGGCCCCGCTGTGACCGGACCATAGGTCGTGTGACAATCCTTGAATTGGATCGTCAGCGGCTTCAGTTCCTGACCACGGTTTCCGAGTGTCCCGTATCCGGCGATGAAAAGCTGGAACATGGAGACACCATGAAAATGCGGTTTTAAGGCTTCATGCGCTTGCAACTCCGACATGGTCGCTTGCGGTCCCGGTGCACGGGTGGTTGACGTTCGGGGGCCAAAGAAAACGGTTCCCCAATGCTCAATTCCGGTGCCTGGTGAAATTACCGTATCTCGCTCGGCGAGCGCTTCGGCGCCACTGCGTGCATAGATCATGAATACCCTCCCGGTGTGTCATCTGTTAGCGCGATACCAACGGCCACCATTAAACATACCGCCTGGCCGGGCTGGTGAAAAGCACCCTCGGCAATTGTGCCTCTCGGTGTCATTCCGGAATGATCGAGGGTCGTATCCGGAATCCCTGTTTTGAGCGGCGGAATGACGGCGGTGTTGGGGGGTAAGTGGGCAGCGTCTCAACCGTCATTCGCGCGAATGCGGGAATCCAGGGAGATGGAGAGGGGCTCAGAGGCATAGCCGTGCGGCTTGCTCTGGACTCCCGCATTCGCGCGAGTGACGGGGAGGACGGCGGCCTAGCCCTCGAACAAATTTTTCGTCACATCGCGTATATCGGCCACGCTCTCGACCGTTCGCCAACCCTCCACCAGGGCGTCGAATTTCGCCATTGGCCATTGGCGGAAATTGGCGCAGTCGCGGGCTTTCTCCGTGGCCTCGTCGAAGGTCATGGGGTCCACATGGCTGCCTTTGCCGTAATCGGCACGGCCGGTGAAGGTGCGGCCGTCCTTGAGCGTGAAGTCGATGATGGTGGTGTAGTTCTCGTAGCTCTTTGCATCAGCTTCTTCGTCGCTGAACGAGCTGTAGGTGAGGTTGCTCATCACGTCCTGGATTTCGGGCCGGTTCACCACTTCGTCGGTGAAGTCGGTCAGGCCCAGCGTGCCGTCGATGAGAATTTTAGCGAGGCAGAATTCCATGGAGAATTTGCTCTGCAGGCCGGTTTTCGGTTGGTGATGGATCAGCGTGTCGTAGATCGACGGCCGTGTTTGCACATCCATCTTGGCGACCTCGCCGGGCGCGGCATCGTTATCGCTTAACATGCTGCGAAGACGGCTCATGGCGGGATGGGTGAGGTTGCCCGACGGGTAGGGCTTGATCCAAATGCTAGGATCGACAATGGCCCAGGGGTTACCCAGATCGTCGAAAGGCCGCATGTCGATGCTGTCGCCGAAAGCGTTGAGGAAGCCGATCTCACCGCCGATGGCGTCCGCCGCCGCGGTGAACCCGCCCGCCGCTAATTCGGCCGCCAAAACGCCGGACATGGCGCCGTGGCCCGGATGGTAGGGTTTCATCATCGAGCCGAAATTGGCGCGCAGCCCGCTGGCGTGGCTGGCGGCGATGCCGAGCGCGGTGCCGATGGTGGCCTCACTGAGCCCTTTCAGCTTGGCCGCCGCCGCCGTCGCGCCGAAAGCGCTGATGATCGCGGTCGGGTGGTAGCCTGCCTTGAAGGAACGGGGCCCTAAGGATGAATTGACCTTCGCCATCAGCTCAACGCCCACGTGATAGGCGATGAGGAAGTCCTTGCCGTTGGTCTTTTGGGTCTCGGTCACGGCCAACAAAGCCGAGAGCACGGGGCCGGTGGGATGGGTCGAGCCGTGATAGCCTTCGGCCTTAGGGTCGGCGCGGAGCGTGTCGTCGTAATCGTCGGCATGAATGGTATTGCCGTTGGACAGGGCGGCGAACGGAGCCGGAAGGCGAAGGCCGGTGCCGATGACCGGTGCGCCGTCTTTACTGGCGTAGGCCGACAGCACCTTGTTAAGGGTTTTGCCGCCTTCGGAGGCCGAACCCGCGAAACCGGTGCCGCAGGCGTCAAGCAGCGAGTTGCGCCCGAGCTCCAGCGCTTCTTGCGGCAGATCCTCGAATTTTGCGTTGGCGATAAAAGCGGCGAGGATTTGGGTTGGATTAGCGGCCATTGAATTCTCCCTGTTCTTCGGTCTTTGCGTTTTTTAGCGACCTACGTACCTAATTTCATGGGGCGACAGTATAGTAAGCAACAATCTTTGAAAACATGGGGGGACATCGATGATCGATCTGTACACCTGGGCCACGCCGAATGGCCATAAGGTCCATATCATGCTGGAAGAGACCGGGCTCGACTATACCGTCCATCCCATCGCCATCGGCAAGGGCGAGCAGTTTCAGGATTTCTTTGTCGAGATGAACCCGAACCACCGTATTCCGGTGATGGTCGACCAGGATGGTCCGGGCGGGAAACCGATCACGGTGTTTGAATCCGGCGCCATCCTGATCTATCTCGCCGAGAAAACCGGCCAGTTCCTGCCCACCGATCCTCATGCGCGCTTTGACGCCATCCAATGGGTGATGTGGCAGATGGGTGGGCTGGGTCCGATGGCGGGTCAGGCCAATCATTTCCGGGTCTATGCGGTGGATAGAATGCAATACGCCACCGACCGCTACACTAAAGAAGTGGGCCGGTTGTTCGGCGTGCTGGAAAAGCGGTTGGCTAAAAGCCAGTTCATCGGCGGCGACGACTACACCATTGCCGATATGGCGTGTTTTCCGTGGCTCCGAAATCCGGCGAAGCGCGGCCAAAAACACGAAGACTTCCCGCATTTAAAGCGCTGGTTCGATAACATGGCCGAACGGCCCGCGGTGCAGCGCGGTATTAAAGTGCTCGAAGCAGAAGAGCGCCCGCCGA
>JAQCKY010000076.1 GCA_027592155.1 Pseudomonadota bacterium | reverse complement strand
GTTTGACGATATTCAGAAGAAGACGAGTCAGGACCCGATCAAAATGTTCCACGACGCGTTGGACAACGTGAAGCCGCAAGTTGAAGTGCGATCCCGCCGGGTTGGCGGTGCGACCTATCAGGTTCCTGTTGAGGTCCGTAATGATAGATCTCAAGCACTTGCAATTCGTTGGATAATTGAAATGTCCCGGAAGCGTTCTGAGAATACGATGGTTCAGCGTCTATCAGGTGAATTGATGGATGCCGCCGATCAAAAAGGTGCCGCCGTCAAAAAGCGCGAAGATACTCATCGTATGGCAGACGCCAACAAGGCTTTCTCGCACTACCGCTGGTAGTTGCGGTAGTCATAAAAAGAGTCCACGAACATGGCCCGTATAACACCCCTTTCCCGTTATCGTAACATTGGCATCATGGCGCACATTGATGCCGGTAAGACAACGACGACCGAACGAATTCTTTTCTATACCGGAAAGTCTTACAAAATCGGTGAAGTCCATGACGGCAATGCCACCATGGACTGGATGGAGCAGGAGCAAGAGCGAGGGATTACCATCACCTCGGCTGCAACGACCTGTGAATGGAAAGATCACCGGATCAACATCATTGATACACCGGGTCACGTGGACTTCACGATTGAGGTCGAGCGTAGCCTTCGGGTGCTTGATGGTGCGGTAACGGTGTTTGATGGCGTTGCGGGTGTTGAGCCTCAGTCGGAAACCGTTTGGCGTCAGGCTGACCGGTATGATGTTCCGCGCATTTGCTTTGTGAACAAAATGGATCGTACCGGTGCCGATTTTTACCGTTGCGTTGATATGATTGTCGACCGCCTGGGGGCTACTCCGGCGGTCGTTATGCTTCCGGTTGGTGTCGAGGCTAATTTTCTCGGCGTTGTGGACTTGGTCAAAATGAAGGCGATCATCTGGAAAGATGAATCTCTTGGTGCTGAGTTCGAATACACCGATATTCCCGCCGATTTGGCTGACCGTGCTGCGGAGTACCGCGAGAAGTTAATCGAGCAGGCTGTCGAGTATGATGATGCGGCTATGGAAGCGTATTTCGAAGGCACGGAGCCTGACGAAGCCACGCTGAATAAATGTATTCGGGCCGGAACGCTTGCTGGTGGTTTTGTGCCGGTTCTTTGCGGTTCCGCCTTTAAAAACAAAGGTGTGCAGCCGCTTCTTGATGCGGTGGTTTCCTATCTCCCGGCGCCGACAGATGTCGCGGCTATCAAGGGTGTGAAGTTCGGTACCGAAGAGGAGATCGTCCGGACTAACTCTGACGACGAGCCCTTTGCAGCGCTCGCCTTTAAAATCATGAATGATCCTTTTGTCGGATCTTTGACCTTCATTCGGATTTATTCCGGAGTGCTTGAAGCGGGTTCTTACATCTATAATTCGGTTAAAGATAAGCGTGAGCGGGTCGGCCGTATGCTGTTGATGAATGCAAACTCTCGCGAAGACGTTAAAGAAGCGCGCTCCGGCGATATTTTGGCGTTGGCCGGACTTAAAGATACCACGACCGGTGATACCCTTTGTGACACCAGCTCTGCTGTTGTTTTGGAGCGTATGGATTTCCCGGATCCTGTTATTGAAGTTGCGGTTGAGCCTAAGACGAAGGCCGATCAGGAAAAGATGTCTCAGGCATTGGCGCGTCTTGCGGCTGAGGATCCGTCCTTCCGGGTGGCGACTGACCATGAAAGTGGCCAAACGATCATTAAAGGTATGGGTGAGCTTCACCTGGAAATTCTTGTTGATCGTATGAAGCGTGAGTTTCAGGTTGATGCCAA
The DNA here is from genome assembly GCA_027592155.1 of Pseudomonadota bacterium. Taxonomy (GTDB): domain Bacteria; phylum Pseudomonadota; class Alphaproteobacteria; order Rhodospirillales; family UBA2165; genus JAQCKY01. Next base: position 6,476 of record JAQCKY010000076.1, on the reverse strand, counting down.
TGTCGGTCAACCGCAGGTCGCTTATCGTGAGACCATCACAGCGATGGCCGATGTCGACTACGTCCATAAAAAGCAATCTGGCGGTGCTGGGCAATATGCTCGGATTAAAGTCAGGTTTGAGCCTGGTGCTCCTGGTTCCGGATTTGAGTTTGTGCAGTCTTTGCACGGTGCGTCGGTGCCGCGGGAATATATCCCGGGTGTCGAGAAGGGCTTAAAAGCCGGCTTGGATTCTGGTCCTCTCTCCGGGTTCCCGGTGACCGATCTTCGGGCCGAACTTTATGACGGCGATTCCCACGATGTTGATTCCAGCGTCATGGCCTTTGAAATCGCGGCCGCTGCTGCGTTCCGAGAGGGTGTCATGAAGGGTAAGCCGGTATTGTTGGAGCCGGTGATGCGGGTCGAAGTGGTGACGCCGGAAGATTATATGGGCGACATCATCGGTGATTTGAATAGCCGCCGCGGGACGATTTCGAGCATGGACCAGCGGGCAAACGCCCGGATCATTTCCGGAATGGTTCCGTTGGCCAACATGTTCGGTTATGTGAATACGTTGCGTTCGATGAGCCAAGGACGCGCCCAATTTACGATGCATTTCGATCATTACCACGAGATACCGCATGCGGTATCCGAAGAGGTCCGCGAACGGCTAGCGGGTTAATTAGATAGAATGGGTGGAACCGAAAAGGTTCCCCACGATACGGAGAAGTAGAGATGGCGAAAGCGAAATTTGAGAGAAACAAGCCGCATTGCAACATAGGCACGATTGGTCACGTTGATCATGGCAAGACGTCATTGACGGCGGCGATTACGAAGATATTGGCTGAGTCTGGCGGTGCTGAGTACACGGCGTACGGTGATATCGATAAGGCGCCCGAGGAGCGTGAGCGCGGTATCACGATTGCGACGGCGCATGTTGAGTATGAGACGGCGAACCGTCACTACGCGCATGTGGACTGCCCCGGTCATGCGGATTATGTGAAGAACATGATCACGGGTGCGGCGCAGATGGACGGCGCGATTTTGGTTGTGTCTGCTGCTGACGGTCCGATGCCGCAGACGCGGGAGCACATTTTGCTGGCGCGCCAGGTTGGTGTACCGGCGATTGTTGTTTACCTGAACAAGGTCGATCAGGTTGACGATGAGGAGCTTTTGGAGCTTGTTGAGTTGGAAGTGCGCGAGCTTCTGTCTTCGTATGATTTCCCGGGCGACGACATTCCGCTGATCAAGGGTTCTGCTTTGGCGGCGCTTGAGGACAGCAATGAAGAGACGGGACGTCAATCGATCCTGGAACTGATGGCGGCGGTTGATGAGTACATCCCGCAGCCTGATCGCCCGAAGGATCAGCCGTTTTTGATGCCGATTGAGGATGTTTTCTCGATTTCGGGCCGTGGGACGGTTGTGACGGGACGTGTAGAGGCCGGTATTGTGCACACGGGCGACGAGCTTGAGCTTGTCGGTATCCGTGATACGCAGAAGACGGTTTGCACGGGCGTTGAGATGTTCCGGAAGATCCTTGATCAGGGAGAAGCGGGGGACAACATCGGTTGCTTGCTGCGCGGCACGAAGCGCGAAGAGGTTGAGCGTGGGCAGGTTGTCGCGAAGCCGGGTTCGATCACGCCGCATAAGAAGTTCAATGCGGAAGCTTATATCCTGACGAAGGAAGAGGGGGGCCGGCATACACCGTTCTTCACGAACTATCGCCCTCAGTTTTACTTCCGGACGACGGACGTGACGGGGATGGTTGAGTTGCCGTCTGGCACGGAGATGGTTATGCCGGGCGATAATATCTCGATGACGGTAGAGCTTCTGACCCCGATCGCGATGGATCAGGGACTTCGGTTCGCCATCCGTGAAGGCGGCCGTACCGTCGGCGCCGGCGTCGTCGCAGAAATCGTAGAGTAGAGAGTTAAGTCGAACGGCGTCATCCAAAAGGTGACGCCGCTTTTATTAGGCGAAAGCAATGGTCGATAGTCAAAATATTAGAATCCGCCTGAAGGCGTTTGATCACCGCGTTCTTGATCAATCGACCCTTGAGATTGTCAATACGGCGAAGCGGACAGGGGCGCAGGTTCGTGGACCGATTCCACTGCCGACGAATATTGAAAAATACACGGTGCTGCGGTCTCCGCATATCGACAAGAAGTCACGGGAGCAGTTCGAGATTAGAACTCACAAACGTGTTCTTGATATCGTCGATCCGACACCGGAAACCGTCGATGCCTTGATGAAGCTGGATCTGGCTTCGGGCGTCGATGTTGAGATTAAGCTCTAGGGGTTGATGTAATGCGTACCGGTCTAATCGCAGAAAAGCTTGGCATGAGTGCCATGTATACCGATGACGGGGCTCAGGTTCCCGTTACCATTCTAAAGGTCGATAATTGCCAAGTTGTGGCTAATCGGACCGAGGAAAAGGACGGCTATACGGCGCTGCAGCTCGGTTCATCCGACGCGAAGGTCAAAAATGTTTCGAAGGCGGAACGCGGCCATTTTGCAAAATCGAAGGTTGAGCCTAAGCGGCATGTCGTGGAATTTCGTGTCTCCGAAGACGCCCTTATCGAGGTTGGCGCCGAGCTGACGGCGGATCATTTCGTCGAAGGCCAGTATGTCGATGTCGTCGGCACTTCCAAAGGCAAGGGATTTGCCGGGGCCATGAAGCGTCATAATTTTAGCGGCTTGCGCGCCTCTCACGGTGTTTCCATCAGTCACCGGTCACACGGTTCGACGGGGCAATGCCAGGATCCGGGTAAGGTCTTCAAAGGAAAGAAGATGGCCGGTCATATGGGCGCCGAACGCGTTACCATGCAAAACCTGCAGGTGGTGGCGACGGATCCGGAAAAAGGGTTGATCATCGTACGCGGTGGTATTCCCGGCGCCAAAGGCGGACAGATTTTGATCCGTGATGCCCTCAAGAAGGCTCTTCCCGACAATCTTCCGATGCCGGGTGCTGTCCGAGGCGGTGTGTCGGTGGCGTCTGAGGATGAGGCGGAAGCCGTCGAGACAGACATTGAAGAAATTCAGGCTGAAGCGCCTGTTGAAGAAACGGCCGTGACTGAAGAGCAGCCGGCTGCGGAGGAAGCGTCCTCCGATGGTGAAACCGATGAGAAGAAGGATTGAGCGACATGAAGTGCCCTGTCGTCACAATCGAAAATAAAAGCGCTGGTGATATCGAGCTCGATGATGCCGTTTTTGGTGCCGGTGCGCGTCCCGATCTCCTTGCTCGTGTGGTGAACTGGCAGCTGGCGAAACGCCAGTCCGGCAACCATAAGACCAAGGGTCGTAGCGAAGTTGCCGGTACCTCGGCTAAGCCGTTCCGGCAAAAGGGAACGGGACGAGCCCGCCAGGGGACAAAGCAAGCGCCGCAACTTCGTGGTGGCGGTGTTGCGATGGGCCCCGTTGTGCGCAGTCATGCTCATGATGTGCCGAAAAAAGTTCGGCGGTTGGCGATGTGTTCTGCGCTTTCCGTCAAACAGGCCGATGGCAAACTGATCATTCTCGATGATGCAACGGCGAAGACACCGAAGACCGGTGACTTGATTAAGCATGTTAAGAACATGGGGCTGACATCGGCCCTGGTGATCGGCGGTAATGAGCTCGACAGCAATTTTGTTAAGGCTGCTGGTAACATTCCCCAGTTGGACGTTTTGCCGACGCAAGGCGCGAATGTATATGACATTTTACGGCGCGATACTCTGGTCCTTACCAAAGATGCCGTGACCAATCTTGTGGAGCGGTTGAAATGAGCGGCGCGAGTGGACGTTATAGCGGTCTGACTACGGTCAGTACGGAGCGTATGTACGAAGTCATTCGGGCTCCGATCGTTACTGAAAAATCGACGATCATCACCGAGTTTAATCAGGTTACGTTTCGCGTCCCGATGGATGCAAGTAAGCCGGAAATTCGGGCGGCGGTTGAGAAATTATTCGACGTAAAAGTTACCTCGGTGAATACCATTCGCCAAAAAGGCAAGGTAAAGCGTTTCCGAGGACGACTTGGTAGACGCGTTGACTTTAAGAAAGCGATTGTGACGCTTGCGGACGGCGACTCAATCGATATCACGACGGGAGTCTGACGGTGCCACTCAAGACATATAACCCAACCTCACCGGGTCGCCGGAGTCTGGTTCTTATTGACCGCTCCGACCTATGGAAGGGCAAACCGGAAAAATCCCTTACCGAAGGGCTTCGGAGCAAGGGCGGTCGTAACAATACGGGCCGTATTACCATGCGCCGTCGCGGCGGTGGGCATAAGCGTCGTTATCGCATTGTCGATTTCAAACGCCGCAGGGCGGACGTTACGGCGACGGTGGAGCGGATTGAGTTCGATCCCAACCGTAGCGCCTTCATTGCGCTTATCCGGTACGAGGATGGCGAACTGTCCTATATTATCGCACCGCAACGGTTGAGCATTGGCGATACAGTCATCTCGGGCAACCGGGTTGATATTAAGCCAGGTAATGCGATGCCTCTGCAGAACATCCCTGTCGGTACGATTATCCATAATGTGGAGTTGAAGGCGGGCGCCGGCGGAAAACTGGCTCGGGCGGCCGGGACCTATATACAGGTTATTGGTAAAGATCAGGGTTATGCTCAGTTACGGCTTCAGTCCGGTGAGCTTCGGTTGGTACGCGGTGAGTGCATGGCAACCATTGGTGCCGTATCCAATCCGGAAAAGGCAAATATTAAACTCGGTAAAGCGGGACGTAATCGTTGGCTCGGTAAACGGCCGTCGGTACGTGGTGTCGCTATGAACCCGGTCGATCACCCTCATGGTGGCGGTGAAGGCCGAACCTCCGGCGGACGTAACCCGGTTACACCTTGGGGTGTGCCGACAAAGGGTAAGCGGACCCGCAGCAACAAGAAAACCGACCGGCTGATTATGCGTCGCCGGCGTATTAAGCGTTAAAGGAGTTATCGTGTCACGATCCGTATGGAAAGGACCGTTTGTCGACGCCTACTTGTTGAAGAAGGCGGAGAAGTCGCGGGCAGGGGGGCGTAATGACGTCATCAAAACCTGGTCGCGCCGGTCGACAGTATTACCGCAGTTCGTCGGTCTGACGTTCGGTGTTTACAACGGTATGAAATTTATACCCGTCTTAATCACGGAAAACATGGTTGGGCATAAGTTAGGTGAATTTTCGCCGACCCGCTCATTCTTCGGGCATACAGCCGACCGTCGGTCAAAGCGAGATTAGTCATGGGTAAAAAATCAGCAGCCCGCAGATTGGCGGACAATGAAGCGATGGCCTACACAAGGCTTATTCGGATTAGTCCTCAGAAGCTCAATGTCGTCGCCCAGAGCATTCGTGGGAAAGATTGTGAAACAGCACTCAATTCACTGACCTTTTCGCAGCGTCGCGTGGCCGGTGAAGTGAAGAAGGTTCTTCAGTCGGCAATCGCCAATGCGGAGAATAATCAACAGCTCGACGTCGACCGTCTTTATGTCGCCGAGGCGACTGCCGGCCGCGAGTTGGTCATGAAACGTTGGCGCCCCCGAGCTCGTGGTCGTGTAGCGCGGATATTTAAACCGTTCAGCAATCTTCGCATTGTTGTCAGAGAGCGTGAGGAGGTTGCTTAATGGGCCAGAAGGTTAATCCAGTAGGGTTTCGCCTTGGTATTAATCGTACCTGGGACTCTCGTTGGTATGCTAACAACAGTGCTTATGCGGATATGCTGCATGAAGATTTAAAGCTTCGTGAGCATTTGTATAAGCGTCTGGCTCAGGCGGGTTTGAGTAAGGTCGTCATTGAGCGTCCTGCGAAACGCGCTCGCATTACCATTCATACCGCACGACCCGGAGTCGTGATTGGAAAGAAGGGTGCGGATATCGAGGTGCTTCGCAAGGAGCTCTCGCTGATCACCGATGGTGAGGTTCACCTTAACATTGTTGAAATCCGCAAGCCGGAGCTGGACGCAAAATTGGTCGCCGAGAATATTGCTCAGCAGCTGGTACGGCGAATTGCTTTCCGTCGCGCCATGAAGCGCGCCGTTCAATCGGCAATGCGCCTGGGTGCGCTGGGAATTCGGATCAATTGTGCCGGTCGTTTGGGCGGCGCTGAAATCGCCCGTACCGAGTGGTACCGGGAAGGGCAGGTGCCATTGCACACGCTGCGCGCCGATATTGATTATGGTACGGCGACGGCCGAGACCACATACGGTAACTGCGGTGTAAAAGTTTGGGTCTATCGAGGCGAAATTCTCGCTCATGACCCGATGGCTGTTGATAAACGCGCTCTTGAGCAGCAGCCGGCGCGCTAAGAGGGGATTGGGTCATGCTGCAACCGAAAAGAACTAAATACCGCAAGGCTCACAAAGGCCGAATTCACGGTAATGCCAAAGGTGGCGCCGCGTTGAACTTTGGGGCTTATGGCCTCAAGGCGATCACCCCCGGCCGTATTACCGCCAGGCAGATTGAGGCGGCGCGGCGTACGATTACGCGGCACATGAAGCGTTCCGGTCGGGTCTGGATCCGGATTTTCC
>JAQCKY010000075.1 GCA_027592155.1 Pseudomonadota bacterium | reverse complement strand
GTCGCCGAGCGGACCCGGGAACTGATGGACGAAGTGGAAGAACGCAAGCGCATGGAGGTGGATCTGCGCCAAGCCAAGGAGGCGGCCGAATATTCCAACCGCGCCAAGGGCGAATTCCTGGCCAACATGAGCCATGAATTACGCACGCCGCTGAATTCCATACTCGGCTTTGCTCAACTCTTGGATGACAATCCCAGAGAGCCGCTTTCCCCCGATCAAGCTGAAAGTCTGAAATATATCCTAAGAGGCGGCGAGCACTTACTCGAACTTATCAATCAGGTGCTGGATCTTTCAAAAATCGAATCCGGCACGCTAGAACTCTTGTTTGAGCCTGTGGCACTTGAAGACGTCGTCGACGAATGCCTCCAGATCATTAAGCCTCTATCGGACGATCGCAATATCGCCCTCAATTATATCGCACCGAAGACTGAACCGCCGTCATTCTGGACGGACCGTGGTCGGCTCCGCCAAATCCTCCTGAATCTTTTGATGAATGCCGTAAAATACAATCGGGACGGCGGCAGGGTAACTGTCAGCGCCGAAGAAGCCACCGGAGATTTCTGGCGGATCAAGGTAAACGATACCGGCATTGGGATCCCAAAGGACGATTGGGATAAAGTATTCCTACCGTTCGATCGTCTGGGCAGAGAATCGAGGGAAATCGAAGGAACCGGCATCGGATTAGCAATCACCAAGCAGATCATGGAACAGATGGAGGGAGAGGTTGGTTTTGACAGCCAGGAAGGTATCGGCAGCACATTCTGGATCGATCTTCCGACCTCTGCGAAGGACGCAACGCCATAATACGACAGGTTTCCTTTAGCGGTTCGAAGGCTATGATCGGCGAAAAGCGCCCTTAGTCCTACCGGAGCAAATTCGTGACCGATACACCGACCGATATTTTCGACGACACCGGATGCCGCCTGCCGGTGCCCGACCGGGATGCGCTGGACGCCGAAGGCCAGGCCGCATTCGACCGCATCGTGAAGAAGGAAGGCGGCGCGGTTATGGGGCTGCGCGGCCCGACGGCGATCACTCTGCATAGTCCCGAGGTCGGCAGGTTATACGGCTATCTCAACCGCTATCTCCGGTTCGACTCCGGCATCGATGCGGCGGAGCGGGAGTTGCTGATCCTGGTCGCGGCGCGGGAATCCGACAGCGGGTTCGAATGGGCCGCCCAAAAGGCAATGGCGCTGAAAGGCGGCCTGCCGCAATCGACCATCGATGTCGTCAAATTCGGCAAGGCCCTCGACGGGGTTCCCGCCGATCATGCCCTGCTCATCGATTACGGCCGCCAGGTCTTGCGGGATCACACAGTCTCCCCGGAGACCTTCGCGCAATTGGAAGCCGCCTACGGCCCCCGGGGCGTCGTCGACCTCGCCTCACTGCTCGGCAACTACGTCGCCACTGCGATCCTGCTGACCACCGTCGATGCGCAATTGCCGCCCGACGATCAGACCCAGATGCCGGTCCCGCTGTAATGGGACCGTGAGTTTAATTTACGGCAACAAGATCGACGAGCCCGTGGTCTTCCCGGCTTCGGTATCAGCGTGCGCTCGAACCGCGTCGTCCAAGGCGTATCGCTGGCCGATATTAACCCGAATGTCACCGTTCCGGATCATCTCAAACACCGAGTTGGCAGACATCACCAGGTCTTCGCGCTTAGCCGTATAGGTCGCCACGGTCGGTCGGGTGAAATACAGCGAGTCCCGCTTTTGCAGGATCGGCGGATCGACCGCCGGCATCGCGCCGCCCGTCGTGCCGAACGATACGAAGAAACCGCGCGCGCCGAGGCAATCCAGGGTCTGCTCGTAAGTCGGCCCGCCGATGGGATCGTAAGCGACGGGAACCCCTTCCCCGTTGGTGATCTCCTTGACCCGGGCGACGACGTCTTCGGTGGTGAAGTCGATGACCTCGGCATAACCGTTTCGGCGGGCGAGATCGCATTTCTCTTCGCCGCCGTCGACGCCGATCATATAAGCGCCCTTGGCCTTACCCCATTGCCCGGCGAGGGTTCCGACACCGCCGCCGGAGCCGAGAAACAAAACCTTCTCGTCTTTCTTGATGTCGTAACAGCGGTTCAGCAGATATTCGACGGTCATGCCCTTGAACATCGTCGCCGCGCAGTGTTCGTCGGTGATGTCGTTGGGCAGATGGACGACCCGATCGGCGGCGAAGTTGCGGTACTCCGCATAAGCGCCGCAGGGCGCGGTGGCATAGGCCACCCGCTCGCCCGGTTTGAACTCGGACACATTGGCGCCGACGGCTTCGATGGTGCCGGCGGCCTCGAGCCCGATTCCGCTCGGTAATTCGAGGGCGTACATGCCGGAACGCTGGTAGATATCCATGAAGTTAAAACCAACGACATTCTGCTTGATCTGGACCTCATCAGGGCCGGGCGCGTCGATGTCGATGGTCTCCACCCTCATGACCGAAGGCGGGCCTTGCTCGGCGAGGGTAACGACACGGGTTTTCATAGCTGCTTTCCTTTGTTTCGAATATCGAGACCGATCATTGGGGCGCTAGGCCGCCGGTTCCAAATGATAGTTCGGCGTTGAGCGTGAAATCTCGACTTCTTCGTCGGACATGTCCGCGGGGATATCGGCAAACAACGGTGTGCTGAGATAGCGCTCGCCTGTATCGGGCAACATGCACAGAACCGTCGATCCGGCCGGTGCGCTCCGGCAAACCTTCAATGCGCCGGCGAAGGTGCCACCGGACGAGGTTCCGACCAGAATGCCTTCTTTTTGTGCCAAGTCGCGACTGCACTGCATGGCCTCGGCGCCGGTCACCGTGACCAGTTGATCGATGAGACCCATATCGACGGCATCGCCGGTGATCTTGGGGATAAAGTCAGGAGTCCAGCCTTGCATGGGATGGGGTTTGAAAGCCTCATGGCTGGCGGCGGGGGCGCCATTGTCCTGGCGTTCCTGTGGTTTGCCACTGCCGAGAAGCTGGGCGTCTTCAGGCTCGCAGACGACAACTTTGGTCTCGGGGCGTTTTTCCGAAAGCACCCGCGCAACACCTTGTAACGTGCCGCCGGTGCCGTAACCAGTGACCCAGTAATCCAACGCCTCGCCTTCGAAATCCGCAATGATCTCCTGTGCGGTGGTGCGGGCGTGCATGTCGGGATTGGCTTGGTTCTCGAACTGGCGGGTTAGGAACCAGCCGTTGGCTTCCGCCAGCTCGGCGGCCTTGTCGACCATGCCAGTTCCTTTTGCCGTCGCCGGGGTCAGGATCACCTTGGCGCCGAGAAAGCGCATCAGCCGGCGCCGCTCGACGCTGAAACTCTCGGCCATCGTGACGACCAGCGGGTATCCTTTTTGCGCGCAGACCATGGCGAGGCCGATACCGGTATTGCCGCTCGAGCCCTCGATGACGGTCTGCCCCGGCTTGAGCGCGCCGGATTTCTCGGCATCCTCGATGATGCCCAGGGCAAGACGGTCCTTCACCGATCCCAGAGGATTAAAGGCCTCGATCTTAACAAACAGATTGATCCCTTCCGGAGCCAGTTTATTGATCCGAACAACCGGGGTATTTCCGACGGTCTTGAGAATATTTGCGTAGGTCTTTCCCATTTTGCTCGCTCCCTCAAAGAATTTAAATGCGTCGAAACGTCGGGGTTACCCTTCAACTAATGCGGCTTTGCCCAGACCTGCCAACGTCTCCCCGGACCGATTTTTATAGCCGCAATACTAGCGATAGATGGTCGAGTGGCAATGCAATCGCTCTCGGGTCCCGGGACCGGGTCTTGTGGTTAAAGAAAACAGCCGCCCCTGTGGACGGCCGTTTAACAATTCCGGTTTGTCGAACCGGTCCTTAATCGGGGTTGGGACCGGGGATTTTGTCGGGCCAATCCTCAACCATGGTGGCCATGTAGTTCTTGACCTTCTCGGGGTCGAGATGGAGCGACCGTTGGATCTTGTCGACCTCGCCCTGAATCTCCAATGGAACTTTAAGAGAATCCATTAGTCGATTGAACATATTGAAAAACCCACTCATCAATGTGAGCTCGATAATCTCGACCTCGGAGAAGTGTTCGCGGACCTTGAGGTAGATATCGTCATGATCCCGGGCGGTGTTTTTCGTTACATGCTCGGCCCAGAGGACCGCCATCTTTTCGCGGTCCGAGAGGTGCTCGGAGTCCATATAGTCGTCGGTGCCGATATCGATGATCTGTTCTTCGGTAATGCCAGCCGCTTGACCAAGCGACGTGTTATGCGCGAATCAATATTTGCAGCCATTCACATGACTGGTTTTGACGACAACCATCTCCTTGATCTTGGTGGTCAAGACACTTCCGGCACCTTCCCGCTGCATGACTGCGTTGAAGGGCACCAGCATCTTGGCGACCAGCGGCGATTGGGCCAAAACCCGGTAGGAATTGGGCACCCGTCCCAACATGGCGGTCACCGCGCCGAAGAGGTTTTGGAGTTCTTTATCGTCGGTCTCGAGATCGAGCATACTAACGCGCTCTATTGCCATGGCCTGTTCCTTTCCGGGAAGCTAATATCGTTGTCGACGGATAGATTGTTAGTTAGTTACTTTTTGGTAAGTACATTGTATATTTGTATCTGTCGAATTATAAGTTTAAAAAATTGATCGGCAAGAGGAGAATCGTGCCTCTTTTCGACAAACAGGGAAAACCTAAAATGGATCAAGGTATACGCGCAGTTTGGTACGATCTCCCCGAACAAGGCCGGGACGAGTATTTTGCCTGGCTTCACGACGTTCATCTTCCCCGAGTCGTCGCTTTTCCGGGGATTATGTGGGCCGCCTCTTATGAAATTCCGGGCGGGTCCAACAATGTGCCCTTCCACGACAAGATGCAGCGCCCGCCCGCAGCGGACGACGTCCCGACCGGATCGCAGTTTATCGTGCTGGCCGGTGCGGCTCATCCTCATATTTTCTTTCGCCCGTCGGCTGAGCAGATAAATGAAACGGAAACCGCCGATGCCAAAGAGATGGTCGGCCGCCGGATCGGCTCTCGTCTGGGAATCTATTCAGAGGTTCTGCGCGTCGATGGCCCCGAAGCGGGAACGCGCCTGCCTGGCACGGCCCCCGCCCCGGCGATCCAGATGGGCAGTTTCCGCACCGGCACACTAGAAGAAGAGCTCGACGTCGGCGCCTGGTATACCAATTACCGGATGCCCGCGATTGCCAAGATGCACGGCGTCGTCTGCGGGCGTCGCCTCGCCTCCATCGCGGGCTGGGCAAAACATGCCGTGATGTACGAATACACCTCCCTGCAGGCGCGCATGGAGGGGTTCCACGCGCATGAAGCCCTCGGATCGGACGACGGCGAATGGACCAACCGGGTCGTCACCTACACCATTCACTCACCGGGCTCGCCCAGCGTTGCACAGCGCATGTGGCCAAAAGTCGACTAAGCTGTTGAAGAATAATCACCAAGACCAACGAGAAACGGAGAAATAAATGGCTCATTTACCCATTCCCTCGGATGACGAGGCTAATCCAGACCAGGCGGTGCTGTTCAAGCATTCCCATAAGATGTTCGGACGTGTCGCCAATGCCGTCCGTGTCGCCTCGCACACGCCGAAGCTGGCCCAGTCGATTTTCAGCTTCATCGTTGCGTCCTTGCGCCAGGAAATTACCGAGAACCTTCCGGTCCGCACCAAGTGCCTGGTCATCCTCAAGACCTCGACACTCAACGGGTGCGCCTATTGAACAGGCCATAATGTAACGCTCGGTCGAGCGTTGGACTTTACGGAAGAAACATTCGACGCCATCAAAGGCGATTACCAAAACTCGGACTTCTTCACCGATGAAGAGAAAGCCGCCATCAAATGGGCAGAAGTCATGACCGAGAAGCAGTATCAGGGATCGCCGGGCAACCCGCCGCAACACACTGCGGCGATGGCGGAGCTCAAGAAATATTACAACGAAGCCCAGATCGTGGAGATCTCCATGGTATCGGGATTTTTCAATTTTTGGAATAGGTTCACTGACAGTCTTGAAGTAGATATTGAAGACGATCCGGTGATGACCCTGTTCAAGAAGTCGACGGCTATCAACCCCGAAGACTATGTGAACTACATGCGCGACTGCTGGTGGAACGACCCGCAGCCCTTCGAAACCAAAAAGTCGGCTTAAGGACCTATCGTGGTAAAAGTTAGCGAGTTTCCGGACGACGAGCGGCAAGCCTATCTCGATCGAGATATGCCGAGCTTCGACGAGACCCCTTTCGTTAAGGGCAAGCCCTTATCGGAGCGCCGCGTTGCGCTGATCTCCACCGCCGGATTGCACCGGCGGGGCGACCGGCTGTTCACCGAGGAAAGCGGCGATTACCGCATCATCCCCGGCGACATCGATGAGGCCGATCTGGTCATGAGCCATGTGTCGACTAATTTCGACCGCATCGGCTTCATGCAGGATGTCAACGTGGCAATGCCGTTCGACCGCCTCCGGGAACTTGTTGACGAAGGTTTTGTCGGCTCGATGGCCGATTATCACTTCTCCTTCATGGGGGCGACGCCGCCGGAGAAGATGGCCCCGTCCGTGCGTGACCTGGTCGACATCCTGCGAAAGGACGAGGTCGACACGGTCATGCTGTGCCCTGTCTGACCCTCCTGCACGCGTGCCGTGGGCGCGCTTGCACATTACATTGAGCGCGAGGGCATTTCGACCACCCAAGTCAGTCTGGTCAAGGAACATACCCTCAAGATCAATCCGCCGCGGGCCCTTTGGGCACCGTTCGAGTTGGGCCGCCCCTTTGGCGCGCCCGACGAGCCGGACTTCCAGCGCCGGGTGCTGAAGGCGGCGCTTAAATTGCTGGAACGAGACTCCGGCCCGGTCCTGGAGGACTTTCCCGAAGAAGCACCGGGGTCCGCCTCCGAGGAAGATACGGAAGGCTGGGCTTGCGTCGTCAATTTCAGCGAAGCGGTCAAGGAAATCACCGTCGAGGAAGACCCCTTAGGCGCGCTGAAACAAGAGATGGATCGGCTGCGAAGCTGGTACGACCTCGGCGTCGAAAAACGCAACGGCCGCACCACCGTCGGCATTTCCGAGGTCGATCTGGATATTCTGAGCGAATATTTCGTTTCACTGATCGACGACGTCGATAGCGCGCCGCCCCGGACCGACATCCCGCGCTTTCAGATGGTCAAACTGGCCGCCGATGATCTCAAGGCCTACTACTTCGAGGCAGCGGCGGCGCAGCCTGGCAACGCCACCGATAAATCTCTCGCGGATTGGTATTACGGTGAGACGGCCATCGGTAAGATATTGGCACTGGTGAACGAATCCTGTCGGTTGTCCGGTGACGAGGTTCTCATGAAAATGTCGGACCGGCGCTTGTTGCCGATCCATCAGAAACACCACAAACTCGCGGTCAATTAGGTTTGAATTAGTTTTGCGAACAACCCCTATCTGGAGGCGTAATGGTACATCTACATGAAATGCCCGATGCGGCGCGGAACAGGCTGGTCAACCAGGATCTGCCCCACTATGACGACGTAGAGTGCGTGGCGGGCCCACCGCTCAGCGAACGCAAAATTGCAATCGTCACCACGGCCGGGCTCCACAAACGGGCGGATAAGCCCTTCACCCACAGCCTGGGCGAATACCGGATCATCCCGGAAGACGGCGGTATGAGCGAGATCGTGATGAGCCACGCCTCGACCAATTTCGACCGATCAGGGTACCAGCAGGATCTCAATATCTGCTTCCCGGTCGACCGGCTTCGCGAGTTGAAGGCCGACGGCAAAATCGGCTCTATCGCCACCAATCATTTCTCTTTCATGGGGGCCTCACCGCCCGAGACCCAAGAGGCGGCGGCGCGAGACCTCGCCGGTATCCTTAAAGCCGACGGGGTAAACGGCGTCATCCTCACTCCCGTCTGACCCCAATGCACGCGCGCTGTAAGCGGGCTTGCACATTACCTCGAAGAAGAAGGCATCCCCACCGTCGTGATCGGACTGATCCGGCTGCATGTCGAAAAGATGCGCCCGCCGCGCGGACTCGCCGTGCCGTTTGAGTTGGGCCGCCCGTTCGGCGCGCCGAACGAGCCTGATTTCCAACGCCGCGTACTTTTGACGGCATTGGAACTGCTGGAACGCAATGACGGCCCGATCCTAGAAGACTTCCCTGACGATCCCCCGGCCTCTGCCGCCGGCGGTGACGAAGAAGGCTGGGCTTGCCCGGTTGCCTTCCCGGCACCGGTGGTTGAGCTCAGCGATTCCGAAAAACTCGTTCAAGGGCTCCAGCAGGAAGTCAATCTCCTACGCCCGTGGTACGACGAAGCCCGTCAGAAATCCGGCGGGCGGTCCATGGTCGGAATTTCGGGCATGGAAGTCGAAG
>JAQCKY010000074.1 GCA_027592155.1 Pseudomonadota bacterium | reverse complement strand
GTCAGTTCCACGGACCTTTATGGCGGCCCCTGGAACCTCTTCGCCAATACCTTGAAGACGATGGGGATCGAGGCCCGGTTTGTCGACCCATCCGATCCGGAAGCCTTTCGCAAAGCCACCGATGACAAGACCCGTGCCTATTACGCAGAGACCTTGCCGAACCCCAAGCTTGAAGTATTTCCGATCAAAGAGGTGGCGGATATCGGTCGCGAACTGGGGGTTCCGCTGATCATCGATAACACGGCGGCTCACGGTCTTTGCCGGCCCTTCGAACATGGTGCGGCGATCATTGCCTCTTCCTGCACAAAATATATTGGGGGCCACGGCAATTCCATCGGCGGCGTCATCATCGATTCCGGGAATTTCGATTGGGAGGGCAATGCCGATCGCTTTCCAATGCTCAATCAACCGGACCCGAGCTACCATGGCGCCGTTTGGACCGAGGCGGTTAAGCCGCTTGGCCCGATTGCCTATATCCTTAAGGCACGTGTGACGATGCTGCGCGATATGGGGCAGGCGATGAGTCCGTTCAACGCCTTCCTCATTCTTCAAGGGCTGGAGACGTTGCCGTTGCGGATGGAGCGGCATTGTCAGAATGCCGCTGCGGTTGCAGCCTTCCTGAATGACCATCCGAAGGTCTCCAAAACGATTTATCCCGGCTTGATGGACGGTGAGTCGCGACGGCGCGCTGACGCGGCGCTATCGGGCGGCTATGGCGGGCTGGTCGGCTTTGAAGTGAAGGGTGGCTTGGAAGCCGGCGGAAAATTCATCGATGGATTGGAGATGTTCTATCACGTCGCCAATATCGGCGATGCCCGAAGCCTGGCTATTCATCCCGCGAGCACCACCCATTCACAGCTGTCCGCGGAGGAGCAAGCCGCAACCGGTGTGAATGAAAGTTATGTGCGGCTGTCTATCGGCATTGAACATATCGATGACATTATCGGCGATCTCACCCAGGCGCTCGATAAAGCATAGTCGCCGTTTAACGCCAGGAACGCATGGCAGAAAAAAGCGCTTTCATTGCCGAATTGGTGCGGACGTTAACCCCCTTGGGTGACGTCCGCCCGCGTTCCATGTTCGGCGGCCATGGTTTGTTTCTGGAGGGGACAATGTTCGCCCTGATTACCAGGACGGATGAGCTCTATTTTCGAACGGATGACGGCAACCGTCCTGACTATGAGGCCCGGGCGTTGAAGAAATTCGGCAAAATGCCCTATCACATGCCGCCCGTCGAAGCGCTTGCAGATTGGCCGTCTATTGAGAACTGGGCACGAGGCGCGGTAGACGCGTCGATCCGGGCAAAATCAGCGAAACGCTAGCGCTACCAAACTTTTTTCTTGGGGTCGTCAGCATCACGCCGTCCCTGTGGATTTTTACGCCGATCCAAACCTTCAAACGGTACCGCTCTCTTCCGGCGGTCTGGGCCCCGTTTAATTCGTGTCTTTTTCGGCGCAGCGATTTCGACCGCCTCGGTCGCCCATTTTTCAGCAACGCTTACTTTTTTACCGGTTCTTTTGCGATCGACCTGTGACCAGGCCGGGCTGTCGTCAATCCGAACGACATTGGCGCCCATCTCTTTCGGAACGGTCCGTGCCTCGAACGCTTTGTCATAATCGAACGTACCGTCGTCTCCGAAGCAGTCCTCCTCGTCGACAACGGCGAGCGCTTCGGGAAGTAACTCTTCCGGATTGAAGGCGTCGCGGAGAAAATGCATGCCGATTTCATTGACGATCTTGGAGGCCTCGGCCCAGGCTTCGGCATCTCGAATGTTGAGCCGGATAAATATCCTGTCGTTGGCGTAGATGTTGAATATTCCCCGCCCGGCAACCATGCGGTTCAGCGTGGTTTCGGTAAAATTGATCAGGCTGTGAGCCATGCGGCTGTTCGGCGTGGCGCCGATCGTTTCGTAGAACGGGAGCAGGCTGATGATAAACACCTTGCCGCCGTTCCCTCTGATCTTCTTGTTATCCCCCCCAGCGTTTTCGGTGAGGACGTCGGTCGTCGAGACGACCCGATCCGATTTAGTGTCATCGATCCGGATGATGCCGTTTTCGAGATCCATATCCTTGTCGTTGGCCACAAGACCTTCAAGGCCCTGTCGTTCGCTGACAAAGGGTTTCTTTAGCGTATTGAGAAGACTACCCATATTTACCCCCATCCTGCGGCTTCTGCCGCTCGATGTTTTTTCGATCCCCGGTAAAAACGACCGTTACCCCAGTCGAGGAAAAAACATCTATTGGTCAATATGGAGGATGATTCCACAGGGTCGTGGGCAGATGCAGTGATTATCGTCACACCATACCGGTGGTTTCGACATCAGATTTTTATTCGATGATTTCGGTTTTCATCAAGAGCTGGCCGAAACCGGGAATTGGATCGGTGATGCCAAGTTTTCTAAGGGCGTACCAATAGGTCGCCGCGTTGCTTGAAATCAGGGGCCGGCCCAAATCACTTTCCAATTGTTCGATCTTATCGACGATGCCGAGCGCGCCGCCGACATGCAGGAACGTTTCAAAACTCTTTGAATCGACCTTGCGAAGTCCTGCCAGGGCTTCGTCGATACCGATCTTGATAATATCGCGAGGCTGTTCAACTTGTAGGCCGGCATGGTTGAGAACTTCGAAGCCGAACGCCTCGTAGTAGTCTTTCACGCTTTTGGAGTAGACATCCGACATCGGCGATATTGCTGCGATCTTCTTGGCACCGATGGTCTTGAGCGCCGCGACGCAGGCGTCGGTTGCCGTGATAACGGGAATGTCGCCGAGTTTCTCCTGGAGCCGGGCGCGGTATTCCAGATGTTCGTCCGGCGTCCAAATCCGCATTTCGACCGAATTACCAATGACGACAATGTCGGGCCAGCACCCCAACGCGCCGTCCACAACACTGACGATGCGTTCCGGCACATTGTCGGCTTCTTCAAGGGTAAAGCGGTAGATCTGATTGCTGACGCCGTCGGGCCGCATCGCCTCATATTCCGGCTGCATGTTGGCATTCTGGAGGGGAATATAGAGCGCAATAACGCCGCGGGGGCCAAAACGATCAGGCATGGTTTGGGGTCCTAAATGGAAATGAGATAAGCTTTTGACGGGTATCTTCTGATTAGGCAGCAAGGAAGCATCATGGCCGAGGACACTCAAGCCCAAAAGGCGGAAGCACTGCGAAAATTACATCATGGTGATCGTCCTCTCATTCTTCCCAATGCGTGGGATGCGGGGACCGCTGTCATGGTTGCCGCTGCCGGGTTTTCCGCGGTGGCGACGACCAGCGCGGGTGTCGCCTTTTCGATGGGGTTTCCGGACGGTCAGTTCATCGGCCGCGACGGGATGCTGCGCGCCGTCGACGCCGTTGCGGCCCGGGTTGCTCTTCCGGTCACCGCCGACATGGAAGCCGGTTACGGTGATTCGCCCGAAGATGTTGCGGAAACGGCGCGGTTGACGCTCGCCGCCGGCGCCGTCGGTCTGAACCTGGAAGACGGCATCGATCATGCCCAGGGCACGATGTATAGCCTGGCGCAAGCGTCGGACCGGATAGCAGCGGCGCGGGCTGCCGGCGATGCGGTCGGGGTACCCCTGGTTATCAACGGGCGAACCGATGTCTATTTTCATCCAGGAATGCTCGACGAGGCAAAGTTCGAAGAAGCTGTCACCCGGGCCAATGCTTATCTGGAAGCGGGGGCCGACTGCGCATTTGTTATTGCCGTGCGGGACCCGGAGACGGTCAAAAAATTGGTGCCCGCGGTTCACGGTCCGTTGAACGTTATCGCCGGACATGCAGGACTGAATATCAATGATCTCACGGAAATAGGGGTGAGGCGTATTTCTCTCGCCGGAAATTTAATCGGTGCAACGTATGGAAGCTTGAGAGACGCCCTGGAAGAAATTCGTGATCACGGTACCCTCGATTTTATGCAGGGCGCGATGACACATCCGGAGCTCAATACGCTTTTCTCTGGGGATAAATGATAAACCCAAGATTGGGACTCCCATTTGAGACAATTGTGCTAGGCTAAATTCCATGGCTACGCGTAAACATTTGAATTTGGATGCCTTCAAAAAAAAGCTCTCCGAAAACCGGTCAGAGATTGTCGACCTTGAAGAGTCGGCGGAGGCTAATCAGACTTCAGTTGAACTCGATCAAACCAAGATTGGGCGATTGAGTCGTATGGACGCATTACAGGTGCATGCCATGGAAGAAGAGACCGAGCGACGCCGCGAAGCTGAAATCCATCGGATCGATGCTGCATTGAAACGCATGGAAGAAGGTGACTACGGTTACTGCACACGGTGCGGTGACCAGATCCCGTTGAAGCGGTTGGAGTTTGATCCTTCGACGCCTCTCTGCATCGATTGCGCAAGGATTTAGCGGCGTATCAACTTTGTTTTGGCGGGGAGAGACAAAATGGCAGACAGCATGAAAGCTGTGCAGGCGATGTCGTTCGGTGGTCCGGATGTCATGCAACTCAATGAAATCGAGAAACCGGAGCCGGGCGAGGGAGATCTGCTCGTCAAAATTGACGGTGCCGGCGTTAACTACGCCGATGTTTATCTACGCCAGGGCGCCCGGGGTGGAGACCTCCCGATGACCATGGGGCTCGAAGCGGTGGGAACCGTCGCTGGAATGGGTGCCGGGGTTTCGGGCTATTCCGAAGGGGACCGCGTGGTATACCGGGGCGGCACGTCTGGTTGTTATGCGGAATTCGGGACGGTCCCCGCCAAGAACGCTTGTCCGGTTCCGGATGATGTTTCCGATGATATTGCCCAGGCCCTTCACCTTCAGGGCATGACGGCGCATTACCTGGCCTATGACGTTCATCCGCTCAAAGCTGGAGAGAGTTGTCTCATTCACGCCGGTGCCGGCGGTGTGGGACATATTCTGATCCAACTCGCCAAGGCTAAGGGGGCGACCGTCTACACGACGGTGGGCACTGTGGAAAAGGCAGAGCTTGCGGCCGGTTATGGTGCCGATGAGGTGATCCTGTACCGGGATATCAATTTCAAAGACATTGTCTTGGAACGGACCGGTGGTAAAGGCGTAGCCGCGGTCTATGATTCAGTGGGCGCTTCCACGATACTCGATTCGATCGCCTACGCAGGTTTCCGGGGGGTTGTCGCCTGGTTCGGCGATGCGTCCGGCCGGCCGCCGGAGATCGATGCCCGAATACTCGGCGCCAAATGCGCCTATCTAACCCGGGTTGGTCTCGGACCCTATGTCGCCGACCGGGAAACCTTGATGCGCCGTTGCAACGACCTGTTCGCGTTGCTGGCCGACGGCAAGCTCTCGGTCAACGTCGCGCCGACCCGGCCTCTGGCCGAGGCCGCGCAGGCCCACACGGATCTCGAAAGCAGAGGGACGGTCGGGAAACTAATCCTGAACCCCTAAGACTCTAAATATCGACTTCCATCTCGAAGGTGTAGAGACCGCCGCCAAACCGGTCGACGGCGTAGACGATTTGATTTTCATCGACATAGACGTCGTTGATTTGCACCGCACCCGCCGGCGAACCCTTCGGTGCGTCGGGAATAAATTAGGCGATTTCCTTCGGCTGGTATTGGTTGGTGATATCGAAGGCGCGAACGCCGCCATTGAAAAATGTCGCGAAGATCGTGTTGCTGGAGCGGAAGGCCGGGCCCGGCCGGTTTTCGTGCAAATTGTGGGAGCCGTAACGCCCCCCGCGATCCTTGAATTCGTCCGGGTGTGGGATGGGTAAAGTGCTGACCGGGACCAGGTTCGATTCATCCCGCGCGTCAACAACCCAGGTCAGTTTCGGCCAATCGCCGCCGCCATCGCGAATACTCTCATCGGTGACGATCAACAGGTCACGGTCGATCAAGGGCAACATCGTGTGTGAGAAGCCGGGGAAGGGGGGATGGGGGTTCCAGGACCCGACGACCTGCGGCCTCGATTTATCGGCGATGTCCAAAATGAATACGCCGCCGTCGAGATAGCCTAAATAAAGGCGGTCCGGCCGTTCGGGATAAACGTTCGTATTGTGGGCGCGGAAGCCGCTGTTGAAGACGGGATGGCGCTCGGGCGGATCTTCCACGTCGTCTTTCCGGGTGCCGGGCAGCCACCAGCGGCCGGCCTCGACAGGTTTTGACGGGTTGCGCACATCGATGCAGCGATAGAACTGACAGTCCGCAGGATTACGAGGTTCGAAGTCCGGCGCGCCGCCGGCAAAATGGACGAACTCGCCGTCTGCAAACCAAAGCTGATGAACGCCCATAGAGTGGGGGCCCGAGCAATCGAAGAACGAAATGGATTTTGGATTTTCGGGAACGCTGATATCGAACAGCTCAACGCCGGCGGGGCTCATGCCGAGGCCCGGCGAAAGCTTATCGGGTGCCGCCTTGGTTTGGTAGGCTACCGCCATGATATCGCCGGTTACCTCAAGTGAGTTGGAGCGCATGCTGGCGTGGGGGAGATCGGTCTGCACCACGATCTTCATATTGCTCGGATCGGTCACGTCGACGCCGGTAAAGTTTTTCGGCGCTCGTTCATGGGCGAGCCACATGATGCGGCGGCCGTCTTTGGTGATCGAGATGGACATGCCTTCGCCCATGGCCCCTTCACCGTTCAAGGTATGCTGACCGATCAACTTCATATTGAGCGATTGCTCTTGCGACATAATGTTCTCCCTACAGACGTGACCGTTCCATGAGCGAGAGCCCATGCGAAATTAAGGTGCGATCGTGGCGGTGGAATCCGGTCACCTGCGCACCGAAGGGCAGGCCATCGAGGGCCAACATCGGCAGGCTAAGCGCCGGGACCCCCAAGATCGAAAATGGATCGCAGAAGGCGACGCTTCCGGTTCCCATGCCCAGTTCGGCGGGACCGGGTGCGGTTAAGGTGATGCAGGCATCGACTTTGTCGGCGAGTTTTGCATAGTGTCGGCGCATGGCTTCAGCGGTTTTAAGAGCTTCCGCGTAATCTTCGGGTTTCAGCGCTCTCAGGATGTCGAGGCGGGCACGGGTCTCTTCATGCAGGAGCGACGCGTCCCGATCGCCGTAGGGTAATAAAGGATAACGGCCCTCCCAATCTCTCAGCGTATCGGAAAGGACCGGGACTTCCTCGAACATCTTCTCCAAGGTCTCGACCTCGGGCTCATCCCTGCGACCCACGATCTCGATACCGGCGGTGCGAAGGGTCGCCAGGAGTTGATCGAATGCTTGTTTGGATGCCGCCGGTGTGTCGTTCCAGGCGATCGTTTCAAGAACGGCTATCTTTGAAGGACTTTTTGCGTCCGGCACTTCGGTTGGGCCGGGCAGGCAGTCATGCCCGAATTCACCGCCGCCGGTCCGGGAAATATAATGGAGCGTCAGCCAGGCGTCTTCCAAGCTGGCGGCTAGCGCCCCCAGATGATTGATGCCCCTGGAGAACGGCATGATCCCTTGCAAATTGATGACGCCGAGAGATGGCTTTACGCCGAAGTTGCCGCAATAGGCGGCGGGCCGAAGCACCGATCCCCGAACCTGGGTGCCGAGCCCGACCGGCAGCATGGCCGCACCCACGGCCGCGGCCGATCCGCTGGATGAGCCGCCCGGCGTGCGCGCCAGGTCCCATGGATTGCGGGTTGGTCCTGGGGGGCGCGTTGCGAATTCGGTCGTGACCGTCTTCCCAATTCCAATGGCGCCACCCTGTTTCAGCCAATAAATGCAGGCGGCGTCCCAGTCGGCTTGCCAGTTCTTGAACATCGCGCTGCCGAACTCGGTCGGAAAATCCTCGGTCTCGATGACGTCCTTGATGCCGATCGGCATGCCATCGACGACGGACAATGGCTTTCCTACTTTGTAGCGGGCGGATGATGCGTCAGCGGCAGTGCGCGCGGCCGCTAAATTCATCGAGACGAAAGCTTGAAGTTCCGGTTCGCGCGCGTCGATGACCTCGATACAGCGTTCGAGATAGTCCCGCGGGCTATCCGATCCGTCCAAGAATCCAGATATCGCCGTATGAAACGGGCGCATGCCATGATTATGGATGTCGTACAGCGGCGTTACAGCCATCTTGTCCTCCCTTAGGAGGATAGTATCCGACGCCGATCCCTAATGCTCAAACGCCAAAATCGAATTCCGAGAAGAATTACACTGACGACGCTGGCAATGAATATTGCCTCGAAAAGACCAATCACCCCCCGTTCGAGGCGAATAGCCAAAATCCACCCGAGCGGCATCATGATGAAGAGATAGGCGATTACGTGAAGGACCGCAGGAACCCAGGTTTCGCCCCGTCCCCTCAGCGCATGGGCGACGACGACCTGCCCGCCATCCATCGGAAGCACAAATAGGAGGAACGCCACGACGGGGATGGTGACGGCCAAGAGTTCCGGATCGGTGGTATAGGCGCCGACCAGCCAGGGAGAG
>JAQCKY010000073.1 GCA_027592155.1 Pseudomonadota bacterium | reverse complement strand
TGTCTGACAGCCAACCGACGACAACTGAAAACACCGAAAAACCGCAATCCTTCGCGGCGCTGCGTCATCCGGGTGCCCGCGTCTATCTGATATGCACCGGCTTGGTGATGCTGGCCGACAGTATCGAGCACGCGATCAGCTATTGGGTGATGTGGGAAAAATTCGAGGCGCAGGCGTTGCAGGGGTTCGCGACGGTCTCCCACTGGGTGCCGTTTTTACTTTTCTCGGTATGGTCGGGCGCTCTGGCGGACAAATACGACCCCCGTAGAATCATCCAACTCGGCATGGTTCTGTTCATGATCGCCTCGGTGGGTTGGGGTTATTTTTTCTTCACCGATACTCTGGAAATGTGGCACGCTGGCGCGTTGCTGGTCATTCATGGCTTCGCGGGGGTCTTTTGGGGACCGGCCGGCCAGATGATCATCCACGCGATGTTGGGCCCCAGACAACTTCAGAGCGGCGTTCGGCTACTTGCCACGGCGCGGACCCTCGGCATATTGCTGGGTCCGGCGATCGGCACCTGGTTTATGTTCCAGATCGGTCCCGCCTGGGCAATCACGATTAACGCCGTGATCTATATTCCGCTGACCTATTGGCTTTGGAAGGCGCCCTATGGCCCAAAAGCGGAGGGGGATCCGTCTAAATCCCGGGTCGCCATTCGTGGTTTGGCCGATATTATCCAAACCGCGCGCGCAGTTGCGAGTAATCGGACGATCATTTCAATGACCGTGCTTGCCGGCGCCGCGTCGATGTTCATCGGAAACGGCTACCAGGCTGTCATGCCGGAATTCGCGGGCGCGCTTGGGACGGAGAGTTCGGGGTTATATTACGGCACCCTGTTGACCGCGACGGCCGCGGGTGCCCTTGTGGCGGGCCTGATATTGGAGAGCGGTTCGCTGTTGCCCGCCAATCCTCGCAGCGCCATTATTTTGGTAATCCTGTGGTGCGTCTCGCTCGCCGGTTTCGCGGCGTCGAGCAACTTCCTCCTGTCGACGGCGTTACTGTTTGTCGCCGGGTTCCTCCATCTATCCTACAACTCAATGGCCCAAACGCTGATCCAGCTTGAGGCCCCGGCGCATCTGCGCGGCCGGGTTCTCGGTCTCTACAGCATGGCCAATCTGGGGCTCATCGCCTTTAGCGGTATTACGATTGGCGGCGGTGGCGAGTTGATTGGCATCCACTGGGCCTTGGGCATTAGTGCTGCGGTGCTGTTTGTTTTGACAGTGGGATTGCTCGCTTTCGTTGCGGCCCGGCCCGGACCGAGCCGGCCTAAGAACCTTAGTTTCCTCCAAACGATCCGAGGATTAGTCCCATCACGAGAAGCACACCCAGCCAGTGGCCGGCGTCAATGACGGTGAGCGACCAAGGGGCCAATTGAAACCGGTGATTGACGATCATCGTGGTGACAATAAATCCGCCCCACAACAAGACAGCCGAGATAAGGGCACGTCGCAGCGTGAATTCACCCATATGGAAAATTACCCCGGTAAGCGCCAACGCCATGACGAGTTGGCAGAGAAAGGTGATGATAAACGTCAGGGGGCGAGCCTTGAACGGCTCGGTCAGACGGGCGGCTTTCGTCCAGGGCTTGGCGAGGGCGCCATACCAGACGGATCCAAAAACAAACCCGCCGACCGCGGCCCCAAGAACGGCAAGAATATTTACCCCGATTATCGTCATAACTGACTCCCGAAATTCGACTTATTTTCTTTAGGATGTTCGCGGATTAACCGCAACAAGTCATGGCCCTGACGGCGGGTGTATAAATCATAGGTTTCTGATTGCCGTTAATAAAGTATCCGAATCCAAGAAAAAAACGCCGGTAATCAACAACAGCATGATTGCCCCGATAATCAAAACATGATGCCAATTGGCGGTTTTTTCTAATTCTGCACGCAAGCTTGCCAACATTCGGGAATGATCCTCGAGCCTTGCCATTAGAAGATTTAGGTCGTCCTGACTTACCGCAGGGGGCAGGGGCGGGTCCAAGGACCGTAAAACTTCACGCGGTGAGAGATCGGTTTTGACGGGTTCAATGTCGGTTGCCGTCGGCTCGTGCGGCTGGCGTTTTGCGGCAGCTTTTAACTTGGCATGTTCCTCAATTGTCGACGGACGTGAGGGGGTAACGGGTTTGCGTGCGCCGTCGCCAGCCGATTGACGTCGGCCTCCAGTTAGATTGAGCCAATGGCTATAGGCTTCGCCGTCACCATTAGTTGTTGGATGACTATCAGCATCCTCATCCGCATTTGGTGGCGGTGGCCGCTGTTCATCTGCCATCGAACTGTCCCCAAACAGACCGTCGGGTTAGAAGCGTCGCCTGCCGGGTGTAGCGAGTCAAGTTCACGCCAACGATATCCGAGCGAGATCATTCGCCCCTTCATCGTTTCCCTCGGCGTATTCATCGTCTTGGCAACCCATCCGATTTCCCACCCGATCGCAAAACTGTTTCCCAGCCTCAAGAAAACGGCCTGGCTCGCCGACGTCGCGTTTTTCGCGGTTTCCCTCTGGGTTTTCTGGGAATATCACCTTGCCGTCACCGAACTCGAAGAGGGTTTATTTGCCCTCACCCTCCGTCATCCCCTGATCGCACTCACCGGGTGCGCGGTATTCGCAATCTTGTGCTGGCGGGTTTGGGGGGCAGCACTTTCCGTCACCGGTATCCTCGTCCTCGTTTATTTTTACACTGGGCAGTACTGGCCCTGGATTTTTGAAACCGCACCTGCGGAGTTCATCGACTCCGCCGAGGATCTTTGGTTCAATCTGAACGATGGCGTGCTCGGTAATCTAATGGGGATTCTCATCTTTACGGTTCTCCCATTCGTCCTGCTCGGGATTACCTTGCAACAGACCGGCGGCGGTCGGTCGATGATCAAGATCGCATATCATTTGACCGAGAATTTCCGCGGCGGCCCCGCTCATGCCGCGATTGCGGCGTCGGGATTATTCGGCACCATCTCAGGCGGTTCGGTGACGAATGTCGTCGCCACCGGTGTCATCACCATCCCGATGATCAAAAGACGGGGTTTCAGTTCGGCATTTGCCTTTTTGTATCAGCACGCCGCCTCCAGCGCCGGTCAGATCACCCCGCCGATTATGGGGGCGGCGGCATTGGTGATGTCCGACCTGACGGGCATATCCTATCTCACCATCATTATTGCCGCGATCGTCCCCGCGCTCGCCTACTACATCAGCCTGTTTACCGCCGTCGTGTTCGAGGCCAGGCGTTTGGGCGTCGAAGCGACACCTGACCCGTCGATGGCGGAAGAGATGAAGGTGGTCGGCCAAGACTACCGGAACCTGTTGCTGGTATTCCTGCCGATCTGCGTCGTCGTGGTCGCGCTGCTTTTTGGTTTTTCTGCGTCCGGCGCCGGCATGTTCGCACTCTATACGCTGATCCCTTTGAGCTTCCTGAACCCGGAAATACGAAAAAATCCTATGATGCTGCTGATGGCTTTGGCCCGGGGCGGTCGAACCTTTAGCGAACTCATGATGGCGATTGGCGTGGTCGGGATCATCATCGCCATCCTGGGGGCGACGGGTTTGCCCAACGACTTCGCCCAGGTCCTGAACGAAATGGCCGGCTCCAATCTCGTGGTGGTCCTTCTTATCGCGGCCGCCGCGGCGCTCATGCTGGGCATGGGCATGCCGACGGTTCCCGCCTATTTGAGCATTATCCTGATCATGGGGCCGGCGCTGCAGAATTTTGGTTTGTCGGTCCTCGTATCGCATCTCTTCGTTCTATATTACGGGGTCGCCTCCTCGATTGTCCCGCCCGTCGCGGTGGCCGCTTATGCCGCAGCGTCCATCGCCGAATCCGCGCCCTTTACTACCGCGATATATGCTTTGCGGATTGGGTTGGTAAAATTCGTCGTACCCTTTGCCTTCGTCTACTACCCGGTTCTCCTCATCGTCGAGGAAGGCGGTGTCAAATTCGATATGGCGGATTTCCTCTCGGCATCGGTGCGGGTGCTGATGTTGATATACTTGTTTTCCAGCGCGACGCTGGCATTCGACCGGCGCCATCTTGCGCCCCTGGAAATCGTCGTGCGATTGGCGCTCGGTATCGGCGCGCTCATGGTCTCGCCGACGATACATTGGACCGCGTTCACGCTCGGGTTGGCCCTCATCGCTTGGCATTATTACCGAACATCGAAGTAGGGGCGCTGCGTCCAGACATGAGTGATCGACTCAGACGCTCGCTTTTGGTTAAATCCGAACTATGTTAGGGTCAGCTGAGCTTCAGTGGGATTAACCCAGGGAAATTAGGTTTCTATGGAAATTATTGGTGCATCGCTTGACGGTTTTCCGTGGTTTCTTGCCTATTTGGCAACGGCGGTTGCTCTGACCCTGGTCTACGTCGTTATTTATACCTGGGCGACACCCCATGATGAGATCAAGTTGATCCGGGAAAATAATCTGGCGGCCTCGCTCGCTTTTGCCGGCAGTCTGCTTGGCTTTTGTATGCCTTTGGCCAGTGCCATTGCCCATTCGGCCGCATTGGTGGATTTTATTGTTTGGGGTGGCATCGCCATTGTTGTCCAGATCGCGATTTTCTTTCTGGTCCGGCTGCCGATACCTAAAATTTCCGAGCGGATTGAAAAAGGTGAGATGGCCAGCGGTCTATGGCTTGGCGCCGCGTCGCTGGCCGGCGGCCTTCTCAATGCCGCCTCGATGACAAGTTGAACGAATAACACGCCTGTTGGAGAAGAGACGATGAAAAAAATGAATCCACGCATGGCTACGCTTTTTATGGGTGTGAGCCTGTTCGCCCTAACAGCCTGCGAAGAGCCCAGAGTTGATGCGGCGATTTTTGAAAGCATCGAGCAATGCGTCAATAACGGTGACGCGACCCGCGAGCAGTGCGAGCAGAACTTTAACGAGGCGCGCAGCCAGCATGCTGCCGTCGCACCGAAATACGCCTCGGCGGAAGATTGTCAGGCCGACTTTGGCGCCGGCAAATGCGAGCAAGCGCCGCAAACGACCAGCAGCGGCGGCTCGATTTTCATGCCGTTGATGGCCGGATACATGATGGGGTCTCTGCTTAGTGGCCGTCGCTCCATGGTGTCTCAGCCGCTTTACCGGTCGGCCCAGAATTCAGGGACATTCCGGACGGCTGACAACAAAAGTGTCGGCTCCACCACCGGCCGGACCAAGGTCGCAACCTCGGCCACCAGCCGGCCGTCGGTCAAAACCTCAACCATGTCGCGGGGCGGCTTCGGCGCGTCCGGACGGCGTTTAGGATCAGCCGCCACCTGACCTGGCACCATCTGCCCCAGCGTATCCCGTCCTCCATTTGTTAGTTTTTTATGAAGCGAATTCCCGCGACCGAACGACCTGACTTGGCCCAAGCGGCGGTTGAGCACGGCTTTGAATTCAAACCCGGTGAGGGCGTGACCGGCTGGGACGAGAGTGCCTATTACCAATTTTCCCTGCGCCAAATCGAAGAAGACATCGAGGCGCCGGTCGAGGAACTCGAAGCCCTGTGTTTCGACGTCGTTGACCGGGCGGTCAATGACGAGGCGGTCATGGGGCGGCTCGGCATTCCGGAATTATTCTGGGGCTATATTCGGGAAAGCTGGCACAAAGGCGAAAAAAACCTGTGTGGGCGGATGGACCTCTCCTATGACGGCACCGGGCCCGCCAAGCTGTTGGAATACAATGCGGACACCCCAACTGGGCTATACGAATCCGCGGTATTTCAATGGGAATGGCTGGAAGCCGCTTCCAGGATCGACCTGATCCCCTCGGCCAGCGATCAATATAACGATATCCATGAAAGCCTCGTGCAAGGATTCTCCCTTATGGGCATCCAGGGCTTGGCCCATTTCGCCTGCAATCAGGATATCGAGGACGATAAAGGAACTCTCGACTATCTTGAAGAATGTGCCAAAGAAGCCGGATTGGAGACATGCTTTGTCGCCATGTCGGATATTGGTACGGATGAACTCGGACGGTTCACCGATCTCGATGACCGGGCGATCATGGATTTGATCAAACTGTATCCCTGGGAATGGATCATGGACGAAGAGTTCGGCGCGAAGCTGCTGGACAGCGGTGTTCGTTTCGTTGAGCCGCCCTGGAAGGCTATTCTGTCGAACAAGGGCCTGATGCCGCTGATGTGGGATATGTTCGAGGGGCACCCCAACCTTTTGCCCGCCTATTTTGAGGACGATCCCGGCGCCGAGGCGCTTGGTGATACCTATGTTCGTAAGCCGCTGTTGTCGCGTCAGGGTGCGAATATTGAAATCGTCCAAGACGGCAAAACAATACTCAAAAGTGACGGTCCTTATGGCGCCGAGGATTTCATTTTGCAGGGATATCACCCGCTGCCGGACCACGGCGGGAAATTTCCGCTGCTCGGTTGCTGGCTGGTTGCCAGCAAGGCGGTCGGGATTTGTATCCGGGAAGATCAGAGTTTGATCACCGGCGAGAATTGCCAGGTCGTTCCTCACGTCATCTTGGATTGATCGCGGTCCGATTTCCGAATAGTGCGAAAGGGAGAATTAAATGATGTTGCATTGCAGCCTGAGCTGTCGTGGGATGACAAGATCATGATTACAGAAAATAGACCCAACGGCGGCGGTGGTGGCTGGACAGACGAAAAATACGGCATCGAGCTCATCCTCGATCTGCACGAGTGCGACGTCTCGACATTTAACCGCGACAGCATCGCTGAATATTTTGCCCGCCTCTGCGACCTCATCGATATGAAGCGCGAGGATCTGCATTTCTGGGACGATGTCGACGTGGCGGAAGAAGACAAACAAACCTCGCCTCATACCCAGGGAACCTCGGCCGTTCAGTTCATCCTGACCAGCTCGATTGTGATCCATGCGTTGGATCAGATGCGCGCGGTTTATATCAACATGTTCTCCTGCAAGTCGTTCGATCCCAAGGTGGCTGAGGATTTTACGGTTAAATGGTTCGGCGCCGGCAGCTGCTCGGCCCGGTTCATCGATCGAGTTTGAGGGACCGCCTTTGAACCTGACGGAATACGAAATCCCGATCCCGGCATCGCCCGGCCATCGGAATTTGATTACCCATATTCAGCAGGCGGTGAAGGCCGGCCTGAAGGACAACGCGGTCCCGGTGCGTGTGGCGATCACCCAGATGAATGACGGGGGATATCAATGCGAGGTCGGAACCCTTGAAGGGCTGGACCCGGCGGCGGCCCGATCCCTCGACCCGATATTTCGTTTCGTGCGGCGAAAGGTTGAGCGGACCGACGCTTTCAACGCCGTCTTTTTGGTGCCGACGGGGATCGGCTCCGACATCGGCGGGCATGCGGGTGACGCAACCCCGGCGGCGCGAGTCCTCGCGGCCGCATGCGACAGACTGATCACCCACCCTAACGTGGTCAATGCTTCCGAGCTCAACGAGATGCCCGAGAACGCCCTTTATGTCGAGGGAAGCGCAATCACCCGGCTGATGATGGGAACCGCGGCATTACAGCCGGTTCGGGCCAACCGGGTGCTGATGATCATCGATGCCCATGAGATTGAGATGTTCGCGAACGATACGGTCAACGCGGTCGGCGCCGCGCGCGCGACCTATGGGCTGGACTGTCCCGTGGTGGTGAAGCTCGATCCACCGCTTCGCATGGAAGGCAAGTTCACAGAGACCGGGACCGCCGCCGGTGAGGTTGACGGACTTGAGCGTGTTTGCGCGGTGCTCGATGAACATCAGGGCGAATTCGACGCCATGGCGATCGCTTCGGTCATCAATGTCGATGACGACTACCACGAAAAATATTTCCATTGCGACGGCGAGATGACCAACCCTTGGGGCGGTGTCGAGGCAATGCTGACCCATGCATTGACGATGCTCTACGATATCCCGACGGCCCATTCACCGATGCTCGAAAGCCACAAGGTTGCCAATTTTGATCTCGGCATCGTCGATCCCCGCCTGGCCGCCGAGGCCGTGGCGCTGACATTTGTTCAATGTATGCTGAAAGGCCTGCACCGCAGCCCGCGCATCGTTACCGACGCGGACGCCATGCGCGAGGCTGGTATGCTTTCCGCGGCCGACGTCTCTTGCCTGGTCATTCCCGATAAATGCGTCGGCCTGCCGACCTTGGCGGCGCTCGAGCAGGGAATTCCCGTTATCGCCGTTCGCGAGAACACCAATTTCATGCAAAACGATTTGCGGGCGCTGCCCTGGGCACCCGGACAGCTCCATGTGGTCGGAAACTATTGGGAAGCGGTCGGCGTCATGACCGCGCTTAAATCCGGCATCGCGCCCGACTCACTGCGCCGGCCACTGGCCGTTACCCGCGTCGAGACGAGAAAGCTGGACTGATCCGACCTTAGGCTTCCCGCATCGCCCGCTCCCACACCGGTATGTCCTGACCGGCGGGTGCCACGGGAATTTGGCC
>JAQCKY010000072.1 GCA_027592155.1 Pseudomonadota bacterium | reverse complement strand
GTGATCACGTCGCGACTGGTAA
Organism: Pseudomonadota bacterium; assembly: GCA_027592155.1. Taxonomy (GTDB): domain Bacteria; phylum Pseudomonadota; class Alphaproteobacteria; order Rhodospirillales; family UBA2165; genus JAQCKY01. Next base: position 8,356 of record JAQCKY010000072.1, on the reverse strand, counting down.
GCTCTTCAAGCAGCGGTTTGGCGGTCTGCGAAAGCCAGCTTCGGATCGGAACCCCAAAACCCTGCTTGCCACGGGTCAATATCTCCGGTGGGAGCCGATCCCGCTGAGACTGCCGTAAAATCCGTTTTGTCTCCCGGGCGTTAATTTTCTGCCCCAGAGGCAGGCGGGCGGCGTATGTCACCAGTCGGGGATCCAGATAAGGTACACGCACCTCAACGCCGGCACGCATCGACATTTTATCGACGTAATTGAGGTTATGGTCCGGCACAAAAGAGTTGAGTTCGAGATGCAATTGCCGGACGACAGCATCTTGTCCGTGGCTATCGGCGGCGAGGGCTTCCAGTCCGGAAAGACGTTCCTCGGTGCCAAGCGCCATGCGAATATCCGGCGACAGCAGCGCAGCGCAATCCTTTCGCAAGAGCGCGGAAAAGCTCATTGCCTCGACGATCATATCGCTTTCGGGAAGCCCGAGAAGCTGGCCGGCCCGTCTCAAACGACGACCGCGCATGGTTTCCGGTTTGAAAAAATGGCCACCAAGCGCGAATAGATGCCGCATGCCGGGTAACCAGCCAAATCGTTGCCGGAAGAGCGCGAGGCGATGCCGGGGATAACCGGTCAACAGATCGTCTCCGCCAACCCCCGACATCAGGACCTTTAAACCGTTGGCCCGAGCCGTTTCGGCAACTTTGTAGGCTTGAAGCGCGGCGAAATCCGCCGTCGGTTCATCCAACGACCATAGCATGTCCGGCAAATCATCGATCATTTCGGTGTCGGTCGGAACTTCGATCAGCTCGACGTCGAGCCGCTGAGCAACAGCACGGGCGTGGAAGATATCATCCCCGAGATTATCTAATCCGTTCCCCCCATTGGAAACCGTTGCGCAGAAGGTTTTAATCTTCGACGGGTCTGTTGCGCGAACCATGGAGGCGACAATGGCGCTGGAATCGACACCACCCGACAGCAGGGCGCCGACGTCGACGTCGGCAACCATTTGATCCGCCACGATTTTATCGAATAATTCCAGGAATTCGCCGGGGCTGCTTTTATTTTGGCGTCCAGCCGGATCCCAACTGCGCGGTTCAAAATAGTTGGAGATCCTTACACCGCGCTCATCGATTGTCGCATAATGCCCGGGGCGAAGTTTCTTGACTGATTTCAGCATTGTGTGTTCGTCAGCCGTCCACAGAAAACTCAGATGTGCAGCGACCCCCTCGGCGTCGATCTCGCGTGAAACATCAGGGCAAAGCAACAATGCTTTGATTTCCGAGGCGAACAGAAAGCCATTGGGAAGACTGGCGTAATAAAGCGGTTTAACCCCGATCTGATCCCGCGCGATGAACAACCGGCGCTCGACCTTATCCCAGACCGCAAAGGCAAAGATGCCCTCCAGCCGCAATACACAATTGACGCCCTCGCGGATGAAAAGCTCGAGCAAGACTTCGGTGTCGCTTTGCGTGCGAAAGCGTACTCCACGAGATTCCAACTCGGCACGCAGTCGGCGGTAGTTATAGATCTCGCCGTTGTAGGTGATTTGGTAGCGGTTATCAGCACTCGCCATCGGCTGTGCCGCCGCATTGCTGAGATCGATGATGGCGAGGCGCCGGTGGCCGAGCGCAATTTTCTGATCCCGGTCGATAAACGTACCGTCACCGTCCGGGCCGCGATGCGCCAATGCCCCGACCATTCCGTGGATCAGTTGCTCCTGCCACGGGCCTATATATCCTGCAATTCCGCACATTGGCGGCAGTATTTGAGCCCGGCGATGAAGAAACAAGAGAATTCCGGAAAGGATTATTGAGACGCGGTGTTTTGGCGTCATGTGATCGGACGCGTTAGACAGTGACATCGCCACCCGATAGGATTCCAAGCACTCGACAGCGACCCGAAATCGGCGGTAATACGGGAGAATTAGCGATGTCAGACCACGACACACGCGAGTTATTCGCAGACGGAATCATGGAATTGGGGTTCGGCAACGGCATGGTCCGCATGGATCTATACAGTTTGTCGGCTGTTGAGAAGGACGCCGATGGCAATCCGAAAAGGGAGTTCCGGCAGCGAATCATCATGCCACCGCAGGGATTCCTGGAAAGCTTCTCAACCATGCAGGAAATGTTCAAACGGCTGGAGACCGCCGGTGTCATCCGCCGCCGAGACGGCGCGGATAATCCACCGGCAGAAAAAAAATAGTTGATAGTGAGAGAACGCGGAGAATTGAAATGGCAATCAATATTCACAATCTGCATCATGTAAATATTGAAACATCCAATCTCGCCGAAACTCGGACCTTCTATGAGACTCTCTTGGGTCTTGAGGCAAAAGGACGGGCAAATTTTCCGACGACGGGCTGCTGGATGTATCTCGGCGACGATCCGATCTTGCATATCCTGGAGATCGAGGACACCGGCGCGCCGGGCGCCCGGGGCGGCGGGAACCGATTGGATCACTTTGGGGTCATGGCGACGGGGCTAGACGCGGCTCGGAAATTTCTCGACGACGGCGGGTATACCTACAAAGAAGCCGGCAAGGTCGTGAATGACCGCCTGCTCCGGCTTTTTGTCGAAGACCCCAACGGGGTCATCGTTGAAATTGCTTTCTTAATGGACGAAACCGGAAAGAAAGAGGAGGCGGCGCCATCCAAGCAATGGTGGGTGGGGGCTCACTTCCACGACTAATTTCCCGTTCTACGCGTTACGCGTAAACAGCAGTCCGTCATTGGGGTCATCGCCCGACCCTTCCGGCAGATCGGTGCGGCCGCTCTCCGCCGATCCAAGCAGGTACTGTCCGTCAGCCAGGCGCGCGAGTTCCCCATTTCGGCGCAAACCATCCAGTTCGAGGGCGATCTCTCGTCCATCCTGGCTGCCGACCAATTCCATGACTTGCTTGAAATAGAACGGCCCTGCTTCAAGTGCTTGGCGCACTGTCTGATAGCGCGGTGACGCACTGAACACCGGCGCTGTGGCGGGACGCTTGGTGAGGTCGGCGCGGCTCCCGAGTGGGAGGGTGAGGTCAAAACCGGCTTTCGTGCCCGGTGGTGGCCCGATCCGGGAGGGGTCGAGGGGCATGCCCATGATGCCTTTCTGGACGACCATATCCCGGTCGGCCTGAAAGCGCGAAACCATGGCCCATTCCATGTCATGGTTGTCGAAGACATCAATGTCGTCATCCACGACAAAGATATGTTTGGCGCTGTGAACCGCACCGAACAGGGCGGCGATCACGTTGCGCGCGATGCCCGGCCGGTTCTGTTTGATGGCAACGCGAATATGTTGGCATTCGCCGCCCGCCGTCGGCACATGGACACCGGTTACGATGACGCCAATCGACTTCAGGACTTTGCGGACCTGAGCTTCCAGTCGGATGCCTCCCATATTGGAGGATTCCATTCGGCTGATAACCGGGCCCGATCCATGCAGCACCGATTGATGGAGCACGTCTTTGCGCATCGTGATGGCGGTGACGTGGTACACGGGATCCAGATGCATCGGCCCATAATAGCCGACATATTCGCCGTAGGGCCCTTCGGGTTCGTAATACCCCTCATTGCCGAAATAGCCTTCGAGCACCAATTCAGCGTCCGCTGGTACCGGGACATCGTTGGTCAATCCTTTGACCAAGGGCACCGGTTCGCCGCGCATTGAACCGATGAGTGTCGCTTCATCGACCGGAATGCGCATCCCGGCAGCCATGAAATCGACCGGGTGACAGCCGATAGCGAAATTGACGGGAAGCCGTTCGCCCCTGGCGACACAACCGGTATAGATCCGTTTCAGATCCGATGGCGCGGTGACGTTGGTTCCCGCTTCGTGGCGGCCGCGCAAGCTGAGACGACGGCAACCGACATTGGTGATGCCGGTCTCCGGATCAATGGCAAAATCAATCCCCGCCGAGATGTAGGCGCTGCCGTCATGTTCGTGTTGAACGTGGAACGGGAGTTTGGTGAGGTCGGCGTCCTCGCCTTCCCAAACGACTTCTCTGACCGGCGCTTCTTTCTCGGAGACATAGACCACTTTCTGCGGCGAGTCGGCCCGGCGTTGATATTCTTCGACAACCGCGTTGACGTCAGCGTCATCAACGCCATAGGCCGCCGCCATTCTGCGCCGGCTACCGGCGACATTGGCGACAAGTTCGGACCGCTCCGGCCCGACGGATTTGAACAGAATGGCTTTTTCGCTCGCCTCGATCCTGGAGGATAATTCCGAAAGCGGGACGTTTTTCTTAACCTCCTCGACCTCGCCCATTTTTTTCAACTCATTGACAAAAGTTCGAAGGCGGAACTTCTCCATATCCACCGACGATTTTTTTGCCTTTGATTTTTTAGGTGTCGCTTTTTTTGCTGCTTTAGCCATTACGGTCTCCTGTTTGCGAATTTGTGCGCTTAAATTAGGCTCGCTTAAGAGCCGTACATGTTGCGAAGTTCGGATTTGAGGATCTTGCCCATCGCGCTTTTCGGCATTTCGGTGACAAAATCCATCTGCCGCGGAATTTTGTATCGCCCGATCTTGCCTTGGCAATGCTCGAGAATTTCTTCCTTGGTCAGGGTTTTTCCAGGCGCCGGAACAATAACGGCAAACAAGGCTTCGCCGTATTTCTGATCCGGCACCCCGATCACGGCGGCCTCGTTGACGTCAGGATGTTGATAGAGAACTGCTTCGACCTCGGAGGTGTACACATTTTCGCCGCCGGTAATAACCATGTCCTTCTTGCGGTCCATCAGGAACACATAGCCGTTTTCGTCGATACGTCCAACGTCGCCGGTGTGGAACCAGCCATCGTGAAAGGCTTTTTCGGTTTCGTCGGGCCGGTTGAGATAGCCCATTGCGACGTTGGGGCCGCGCACAACAAGTTCTCCGACGCCACCCAGCGGTAATTCCTTTCCTTCATCGTCCATAATCAAAAGATCGACACCGGATACCGCGCGCCCGATACTGCGCAATATCGCCGCATCGCCGCTGGAGATCGCTTCCTGATGCTCGGGCGGGTCGAGGGTCGTCAGGATCGGTGACGTTTCGGTCAATCCATATCCTTGCTGTAGGCCGCAATTTGGAAACCGTTCTATGGTTTTCTGCGTCCATTCCGCCGCCATGGGCGACGAGCCATACATCATATGACGCAGGCTCGAGAAATTATGATGGTCAAAGTCGCCGCCCTGCAGGAGCATGATAATCATCGTCGGCGCCATCATCGTGACGGTAACGCCATGCCGGTCGATCGCATTGAGGACCCCGTTCGGCGTAAAGCTGGCGAGGTGAGAGTGAGCACCGCCGACGATGACAAATGCCGTGGCCAGAAGGTCTGCCGCATGAAACATCGGCGCGATGTGCAAGTAAACATCGCTGCTGGTCGCTTTCATCGTCAACGCGACCTGCATGCCGTTTGAGACGATGTTTTGATGGCTCAGCCGAACACCCTTGCTGCGCCCGGTTGTCCCGCCGGTGTAGAGCAACAGCGCTAGGTCATCTTCGGCGCTCTGATGACTCTCAACGGCTCCGGCCGCCGCCAGTAGGCTTTCGTAATTTGGGCCGCTTGAAACCGACTGATCCGTCGTAATCATCACCGCATTACCGGCCCAAGGGGAAACCTCGGCGCTTTCCAGCATCGTCGCATGCTGGTCCTCAATAAACAGGATTTCGCATCCCGCATCGTCAAGGATGTAGCGAACTTCGGGAGGCGCCAGGCGGGTATTGATCGGAACCGGTATCGCCCCCATCCAGTACCCCGCATAGAGCAATTCGGTATAGCGGAAAGAATTATTGCTCAGGATGCCGAAGCGGTCGCCGCGTTTGATCCCAAGGTTCTGGAGCATCCCGGCACCGCGAGAGACGCGATCGCCGAATTCCGCCCAGGTGAACGTGCCCTCGTCTTCGACGATGGCCTTTTCGCCGCCATGCTGGCGCAAAGTCCGATCTAGGACTGAGACAAGCGTAAGCATCGAAACTATCCTCCCTTCATCGGATTAGATGATCCACCGCGCCGTGGGTCAATCCCGATGTCGTTGAATTTAAGGCAAGATATCAGTAATCGCGCGCGCAAGTCCGGAAACCGGCAAAAACATCGCGGCGTTCCGGTGTGAAAAAGTTCCGGTGCCGGTTATTCACCATCCGGCTCCGCGTTGCCCAGGCGCCGCCCTTCAGCACCTTGCGGGTGTTGAACACGGGCTCTGAATATTCTTTGTAGGGGTCCGGCGAAAAACCGGGGAATGGATTGAAGTCACTGCTCGTCCACTCCCAGATATTACCGATCATCTGGCGGCACCCAAAGGCACTGTCACCGGCGGCAAAATCGCCGACATCGACGCAGCCGACCGATCGAGCATCCATATTGGCGTGGCGCGGCGTGGGTTTGTCATTACCCCATGGGTAATCACGGCGCGTGCTGAGCAACGTGCCGTCCGCCGCCGCTTCGCCCGATGCCGCAACTTCCCATTCCAGTTCGGTGGGGAGCCGCCGCTTCGCCCAATTACAATAGGCGCTGGCCTCATACCAATTTACGTGATTGACCGGATGATGAGGCGCCAGATCGACCGTCTGATCGAAATCACGGAAAAGCCATTTTCCGGGGCCGTCGGGAATCCAATAGACGGGATGTTCCGATCCTTCCTGTTGCAACCAATCCCATCCGACATCATGCCAAAGATCCCGCCGGTTATATCCATCGTCTGCAATGAAAGCCGCGAATTCGGCATTCGTGACCGGTGCTTTAGCGATGGAGAAGGGTGTAACGAAGACCTTATGGGCCCATTTTTCATTATCGAAGATGAACGGGGCTTCACGTTCCGATCCCAAGACAAACTCGCCACCCGGAATATCCTCATCGCCCGGCAGTGGCCCTGCGCCATCCGGATTGGCGGCGTTATCTTTGATTGCTGCAAAGTTTGGTTTCGGGTATCCGAGCGTGCGCCGTGAATAGGTGTAGGCCTCGTTATGCATGTCATTATGGAAGACCGCGAACTGATAAATAAAGCTGTCGTCTTCGTTGGCGATGTCGCTATCCAGCCGCGCCAAATTGTTCTCTTCGACGCGGTCGATGTAATCCAGCGCTTCGTTGTGGGACAGCAACGGCAGGTCCCAGCGGATGCCGTGGGGGATTGCAATGGAATCGTAGACGACATCGCCTTCGGGCCAGGTCGGCGGCGTGCCGTCCAGGCGGCGAATGATGAAATACTCCGAAAACCACGCGACATGTCCGATCTCCCACAAAAGAGGGTTTACGATCGGAAGGCGCGGTCCCATCAACTGGTCGGAGGATAATCCGTCCAGGAGTTCGAGGGTCCGCGCATGGGTATCGCGGGTTATGTCCTTGAGATAGTCGCTGGCAACAAGTGCGGTCATGAGGCTAATCCGTTAGAGTGATGCCATGAAGATAATCTTGATCACCCCGGCAAACAAACAGTCGAAGAGCGGTAATCGGCTGACCGCGACCCGCTGGGCCGGGTTTCTCCGTGATCTTGGTCACAGCGTTCAAATCGAGGTCGACTACCATGATGAGCCGGCCGATTTGATGATCGCTTTACATGCCTGGCGAACGGCTGATTCCAGCCACCGCTTTCGCCAGCTATTCCCCGACCGGCCGCTGATCGTCGCTTTGACCGGAACGGACATCAACGAATATATCTTCAGCCATCCAAAACCCACCTTGAAATCGATCGAAATTGCGGACCGTCTGGTCTGTCTCCACGATCTTGCCGTCGACGCGACGCCGAGAAAATTTCGCAACAAACTGAGCGTGATTTATCAGTCTTGTGACCCCTTGCCGAGGCCGAGGAAGCCCTCGTCGCGGCATTTCGATATCTGCGTCGTCGGCCACCTCCGCCCGGTAAAAGACCCGCTCCGCGCCGCCTATGCTATCCGGGCCCTGCCCGAGACATCGAACATCCGGTTGATCCAACTGGGCAAGGCCCATACCCCGGGATGGGCAAAGAAGGCGCAAGCGGAAATGAAGCGTAATCCCCGGTTTCACTGGAGGGGCGAGCGCCCTTTTTGGGAAGTCCGGCGGGAGTTCCAGAAAACCCAGCTTATGGTCATCAGCTCCCTCAACGAGGGTGGCGCAAATGTCGTCTCCGAGGCCATCGTCGCCGGGGTGCCGGTTTTGGCTTCTGATATTCCCGGCAATGTCGGTTTGCTGGGGCGCGATTACCCCGGCTATTTTCCGGTCAGGAACACGGCAGCCTTAACGCAATTATTACTGCGGGCTGAGAGCGATCCCACATTCCTCAAGGAACTCGCCAAACAGTGTAAAGCCCGTGCCCCGATGTTCCGCCCCTCTCACGAGCGGGCGGCTTGGCGGAAAGTCATAAAGTCTCTTGGTTAGCCGGAGTACCGGCTGCCGGCCCGGTTGGCATTTTCCCGCCAGTCCC
>JAQCKY010000071.1 GCA_027592155.1 Pseudomonadota bacterium | reverse complement strand
AGGCATTTTCGTTGGTTCGCCGGATACGTCGCTGAACATGAACGCGCTAAGCCCCGGAACGACTTCTGTTGCCACGGTCTCGATTGAAGAGGAGTTCGGCTGGCGGAAATACTGTAGCGGAGACGTAACGCTCTGGTACAAGGGCTGGTGTCATGGCGAGGACGGACAGAGTCTTGCCGCATTTTTCGCGGCGTTGGATGAGAAACCTACCATTGCAACATTAGCGGCGGCCGCATTGCGGCTAAACGGCCATTTTGCTTTGGCCGCAACAGGCAAGAAATGGGCAGTCGCAATGGTTGATCGGATCCGAAGTATTCCGCTCGCCCTTGCGGAAGTGGGTGAACATTGGGACATAGATAGTCAGGTTAACCGCTTGCGGGAAAAAGCCAGCTTATCAAGGCGGGATTTAGACCTAGATGCCGCGCGTAGCATCGCCATGGCTGGCTACACGATCAATAAGGCCTCGCTCTATTACGGCCTCGATGTATTGTCGCCGGGGGAAGTTGCGTTTTTGGAGCCTGAGAAGCCGCCGCAGAAGCATCGTTATTATACCTACCAGCCTTGGAATATCGGTGTTAAATCGGAGTTGAGTAGCGAAAAACGGCTCGCGGAAATTACCTTAGGGATTATGGAGCGAATGCTTGCGTCCTTGGCGGGCCGCACACTGATAATTCCCTTAAGTGCAGGTAACGATTCGCGGCTCATCGCAAGCGCTGCAAAACATCTCGGTTATAAGAATGTCCGTTGCTTCACATATGGTCGGGCGGGCAATTACGAAGCGAAGACAAGCGCTGCAATTGCCGAACGGCTCGGTTACCGATGGCAATTTGTTCCGCTGACAGTTTCGAGCCAGGTTAGTTTTTTTGCCGGTTCGGCGCATCTGGCTTATTTAGCCTATTGTGATTCCTGTACGGCAGTTCCGTTCGTGCAAGATATGGCGCCAATGCTGGCGCTAAAGGAGAACGGATATATTCCAGACGATGCAGTGATCGCCAATGGCAATTCCGGCGATTATATCAGCGGCATGCATATCCCGCCGGCGATGCATTCGCTTGATCTGGACCTTGATCCAGATATGCGTTGGGCACGAATAGCGGAAATGCTTTATGACAAGCATTTTGCGCTTTGGGAGGCATTGCGCACGGATCAATCTCGAGAACGTGTACAGGCCGACCTGATTGCGTCGATCTCGTCCGCTGGAGGGCAATTGGGCGCTCCCGAAACAGATTTCGGATTGTACGAATATGAGGAATTTCAGGACCGTCAATGCAAGTACGTCGTTAACGGTCAGCGAATTTATGAGTTTATTGGTCACGAATGGCGGTTACCGTTGTGGGATAACGATTACTTGGATTTTTGGGAAACAATTTCATTAAAAGAAAAAATAGACCAATCGCTGTACGTTCGAATGTTACGACGGGAGAATTGGGGTAGCGTTTGGCAGGATATACCAATCAATCGGCAAAATATCCGACCCCTCTCGATCATACCGTTGCGTTGGCTAGCGAAGGCCATATTTGCTCCGTTCGGTAAGGCGGCCTGGTATCGATTTCAACAACAGTATTTGCAGTATTGGATGGAGCCTACATGTAATACGGCAGTGATACCGTATGGTACATTTGCGCGCGACCGCCGGGGTGCTCGAAATTCGATTTCATGGCTTGCGGAGCAATATTTGGGACGGCACGGTGTATCGTTTTCCGACTTGTTGCCGGGGTAAACCGCACTGTGTATGAGCGCTTGGGCCGCGTCCTGACTATAGAAATTAACATCAACTTCAGTTGAGAGCTTAAGTTAGAATGATAACGACAGGGGTTATTGGAACCGGTTACTGGGGTCGCAATCTCGTACGGAACTTTAATGCGCTCGGCTCCCTCGCGGGGATTTGCGATACGGATCCGGCCGCACTAGATGCGATCGCCAAGAATTATCCGGATATCCCGTGTTTCGGTAGCGTCGAGGATCTTTTTGCGGCATCTAACATCGACGCAGTGGCGATTTCCACTCCAGCGATTACCCATGGCCAGATTTCCCGCGACGCATTGGCGGCTAGGAAGCATGTCTTCGTCGAGAAACCGCTCTGTCTCGATCTTGCCGAAGCGGCGGCGTTACAAGTACAAGCCGATACAGCGGGCCGGATCTTGATGGTTGGTCATTTGATGCTTTATCATCCAGCCTTCCGTGCACTGCGTGCTGCCGTACATGACGGCAAGATCGGAACTTTGCGATACATTTATTCAACACGGCTGTCCCTTGGGAAAGTCCGCCGCGAAGAAAACGCACTATGGTCTTTTGCACCGCATGACATCTCCATGATCCTCGCTCTGACGAACCGAGTTCCCACGCAGGTGCTCACCAATGGTGGGGCATACCTTAGCGAGGGTGTCGCTGATACGACGTTGTCGCATTTTACGTTTAGCGGAAATCTGCAAGCGCATATTTTTGTTTCTTGGTTGCATCCGTTTAAGGATCACCGTCTCGTTGTTGTCGGGAGTGACGGAATGATTGTCTTCGATGATGTTCGTTCTGGTGCGGAGAAGCTCTTGCTCTATCCCCATGTAATTGATTGGGAGGGAGAGATACCAACTATAACGAAGGCCGAAAGTATACCATTAGCGTACAATGACGATGAGCCTTTGCAGAATGAATGTCGCCATTTTCTCGACTGCATCGAACACAATGTGCGTCCAGAATCGGATGCGGCAGAAGGCAGGCGAGTCCTGTCCATTCTCGACGCCTGTCAGCGATCTTTGACAAGCGGAACAGCGATTCAGATTCCAGACGATGCCTGAGTATTTCATTCATGAGACGGCGCTAATCGATAGTGATGTCCACATCGGTCCCGGCACCAAAATATGGCATTTTTGCCACGTCCTGTCGCGCTCGCGCATCGGTACATCATGTGTACTCGGTCAAAATGTTATGGCAGGCCCGGACGTCTCGATTGGAAACGGATGTAAAATCCAGAATAATGTCTCACTCTACAACGGCGTCACGCTGGAAGATGACGTGTTTTGCGGTCCGTCCTGTGTATTCACCAATGTCCTAACGCCGCGCGCATTTGTCGAACGCAAGGATGAATTCTTGCCAACGCTCGTGCGGACAGGCGCCTCGATCGGCGCCAATGCGACAATTATATGCGGCACGACGATCGGCCGCTTCGCTATGGTTGGCGCCGGTGCCACTGTCACCCGTAATGTACTCGACCATCAGTTGGTCATCGGCACGCCGGCGCGTCCGATTGGTTGGGTCAGCCGGACCGGAGATCGCCTCGGCCCGGATTTTATATGTCCGCGCACTGGCGAAGCCTATCAAAAAACCGAAACCGGATTAGCACAACTTACCTGAAGGCTGAATATGTCCACGCCTACAAATATTGCGTTCGTTGATTTGAAAGCGCAGCAAGCTCGTCTGAAACCGCAACTCGACGAACGCATGAACCGTGTCTTGGCGCATGGGCAATACATCATGGGACCGGAGGTCGCCGAATTCGAAGACGCGTTGGCCGCTTTCGCCGAAGCACAAGAGTCTGTATGCGTCGCCAACGGCACCGATGCGCTGCACATTGCTTTAATGGCTGAGGGTATCGGTCCAGGTGATGCGGTTTTCCTGCCCAGCTTTACTTTTGCCGCGACTGCGGAAGTCGTGTTATTGCGCGGAGCCGAGCCGGTATTCTGCGAGGTAGACGGCCGGACCTTTAATATCGACACCGACGATTTACGTGCCAAAATCGAAGCGGTTCGCCAGGAGGGTCGTCTCCGTCCGCGCGCGATCGTCGCCGTCGATTTGTTTGGCCTGCCTGCAAATTATGAAGAGTTAACGACAATCTGTCAGGTCGATGATCTGTTTCTACTGGCCGATGCCGCGCAAAGCTTCGGCGCGTCGCTAGGAGAAGATCGCGTCGGGACTTTAGCGCCTGTGACCGCGACCAGTTTCTTTCCCGCCAAGCCTTTGGGGTGCTACGGCGACGGGGGTGCGTTGATCACCGACGATCCTGACCGCGCGGCGCAGTTCCGCTCGATCCGGGCTCATGGTAAAGGTGCTGAGAAATACGATATCGCCCGCATCGGCCTGAACAGCCGGCTCGACACTTTGCAGGCGGCGGTCTTGTTAGCGAAGATTTCAATCTTTCAAGATGAACTCAACGCCCGAAAACAAGTTGCTGGTATGTATACGGAGCGCCTAGCGGGGGTCGTCACAACGCCGTTGATCGACAACGCGTCGCAGAGTGCTTGGGCACAATATGCGATCTTGCTGGATGACCGCGATGCCGTCGCCGGACGTTTGAAGGAGAACGGGATTCCTACGGCGATCTACTATCCGAAGCCGATGCATTTGCAATCTGCATATATTGAATTCGGGGACGGAGCGGGCTCACTCCCGGCCAGCGAAACCTTGTCCAAAAGAATCCTTTGTTTGCCGATGCACCCATATTTAGACGAAGAGACGATAGACAGTATTAGCGCGCACATTCGCGCCGCCGTGTCCTGACGTTGGTTTGCCCAAGCTCATGCAGACGGTCGTCTTTATCCTGCCGTCATTCGCGGGCGGGGGCGCAGAACGCGTTATGCTCAAGCTCGCAAACGGGCTCGACCAGGATCGATTTGATGCCCGGATCGTCGTCCTTGAGGAAAGCGGCCCCTTACGGCGCGATGTTGCCCTCCACATCCCGGTACTGAGTCTCGATTGCCCCAGAATACGAGCGGCTCTCATCCCGCTCCGACGTGTCTTGAAGCGTTTATCGCCAGAACTCGTCGTGACGACAATGGGATATTTGAACCTTTCGGTCTTGCTGGCCTGTCGAATTGGCTTCTCAAAGACGCGTTTTATCGTCCGCGAAGCGAACGAACCCACAGCGACCCTTCAAGCCTTCCGTTGGCCCGGACTGATCCGGCTTCTGTATCGATTTCTCTATCCCCGCGCGCAGGCGGTGATCTGTCCGTCGCAAGCGATTTTGGAAAACCTCCGCCGCGAATTTTCGCTTCCGAGCTGCCGACTACGCTTGCTGCGTAACCCTGTGGATGTCGCGGGTCTTAGGGCCTTGGCAAGCGCGACTATCGCGTCGACCGACGGAGTTACTTTTGTGGCATCAGGCCGTTTGACTGAACAGAAAGGCTTTGATCGTCTCTTGAACATGTTGGTGGAGCTGCCCGAACAGGCTCGGTTAAGGCTTCTCGGAGACGGCCCCTTATTACCGTCGCTGCAACGCCAAGCAATCGATTTGGGGATATCGGATCGGGTGGAATTTTTAGGCTTTCAAAACAATCCATGGCGCTATTATGCAGCGGCGGATGCATTTCTTTTACCGTCTAGGTGGGAAGGAATGCCCAATGCGGCGCTGGAAGCGCTGGCCTGCGGCACACCGGTCATCTCGACACCAGAAGCTGGCGGCATTGGCGAGGTTGCGGCCTTGGCAGCAGATGGTGCAATCCAATTAGCCACTGCCGGAGAGCCGTTTGTCGCAGCTATGAAATCCATTACGCACCGACCGGAAGCGACACCGCGGCCGAGTTTGCTGCCGGACGTATTCTTGTTGTCCGTTGTCGAGCGAGATTTCATGCAAATATTGTCAACAGATGCCGCCAACTGACACAACCGAACGCATGGCACCTCAATTGGGTTTGGGTACGGTTCAATTCGGGCTCGACTACGGTGTCGCCAATACAATCGGCAAGCCCTCCGACGCGACGGTCGCTGAAATCCTCGACGATGCCTTAAACGCCGAGATCGGTATTATCGATACCGCACCCGCCTACGGAGATGCCGAAGCGCGACTTGGTGGTTTGCTTCCCGACAGTCGCGCCTGCAGGATTGTTACCAAATCCGCGGTCCAACCCCATTTGACGAGTTTCGAGCGGGTCCATGCTGAGTTGGTGCGCGCAACATTCCTCAGCTCTCTACAGCGGTTGCGGCGCGACTCCCTACACGGCCTCCTAGTCCATCATGCTACCGACGTATTGCTGCCGGGGGGAGAGCGATTGATCGAAACGCTCGCGACGCTGCGGGACACGGGCTTGGTCCGGAAAATTGGCGTGTCGATATATACGGCGGATGAACTTGACGGCGTGCTGGACGTTTTCATACCGGATATCGTGCAACTGCCGCTTAGTATTGCCGATCAAAGGCTCTTGAGAAGCGGGCATTTGGCAAAATTGAAATCGCTCGGGGTCGAGATTCATGTCCGGTCAATCTTCTTGCAAGGCATGTTGCTCGCCGAACCGGACACGTTGCCAGACTTTATGCAGCCGATTGCCCGGCGGTTCGCACGAATAAGAGTCGCGTCAAGCGATGCAGGGCCGCTGGAGACATGTTTGGCCTTTGTCCGACATGTGCAGGAAGTGGACTACGTTATAGCTGGTGCTACGACTTCGGACGAGTGGCTCGGCATTCGGTTGGCATTTGAGAGATGCAAAGGCCTTGAGATGAATTTTGCCGATTTGGCGATCGAAGATCATAATATCCTGCAACCGAGCAATTGGCCTAAACGGAATCGAACATAACGGATGGCAATAGATTTGTCCGAAACCGCTGGCCTTACGCGTAGCAATCTCGTCGCAATATTTCTGGCTGCACTCGTCATCCGCATCTTGAATTGGATTTCGATTGACGATCCTTCGCTTTATGCATTCGCTGGAGATTCTCCGATATATTGGGATGGCGCGAAAGCTTGGCTCGATTCTGGATATTTCTCTCGTGCAGAGGGTGGCGGGTTTGTGCCTGAGACGGAGCGCGTGCCACTTTACCATCTATTTTTAGTGCCGTTTCGTTGGATCTTTGATGACATGCTATGGCCCGTCCTCATCGCTCAATCTATCCTCGATACTGGAACCTGCATGTTGATTGGCCTGCTCGGCGCGCAGTTGACGCGCTCGACAGGCTTACTGGCAGGGCTGCTTGCCGCCGCTTGGCCAAATCTCGTGATCCATAGCCAACTCATACTAAGCGACAGTCTATTTCTATTCTTGTTCACGGGCGTCCTCTACTTCGCTTCTAAGTATTTAAAGTCGGCGCGTTTGGCAGATGCGGTGGTCGTCGGCATACTGTGCGGCGGCGCGATTATGACCCGTTCCGTGGCTTTGTATATTCCGATCTCAATGGCCATCAGCGCGCCTTTCATATCACGTAAGATTTTGGGCAATTGGCATTCCGGATTGTTTGCTAGCATTGCGATACTAGGAGCGGGCCTGGTTGTCGTGTCGCCATTGCTGTTACGGAATGCGAACAATTACGATTCCTTCCAGCTCACTGCTCAAGGGGGCACCCATTTGTTGAATTGGGTCGTTGGTTACGTGAATAGTTTGGAGAAAGGGAAGACCTTCACCGAAGAAGCGCAGAAGATTCAAGAACGGCATCGTTTTCAAATGCAACGTAATGGGTTGGAGGTGAATATATCGAATCCATTTGAAGCTGCAGCGATGCAAGTCGCGTTCGCAAAACAAGAGTTTCGAAAAATTCCAATACAATCAGTTCTGAAAGCATGGCTTTATGGAGCGGCGCTTAATCTGGGAACACCCGCCGTGATTATGGACCCTAGAATTCGCACCTATAACAGGAATAGTTTGATGGATTCGAGGGGAACGTCCGTAATGGGACGTCTTTGGTCTTTTCTGGAAGGAAACGATCCGACCTATTTGACTTGGGTTGCCATCGGATTGATCGCCAGTACTTTCTGCGTAGGTTTGCAATTTTACGGCTGGATCGTGCTGATGCGCCACACGGTATGGCCTGCGCTATTCGGAACTCTGGCAATTGGATATTTCCTGCTCGTCAACGGGCCGGTTGGAACGCCAAAATACCGACTGCCGTTCGAACCGATCCTTATTGTATTTCAAGCACTCGCCTTGCTTACCCTCTTTCGACGGTTCCAGCGCAAACCGGCGTCTTCGTTAGGTTAGCGTTCTAAGGTTGCAGTCTCGGCTGAAACCGACTAATTCCAAACGCCCTTTGGCGGTCGTGTGCCGGATCGGTTTCACCCACAAATTACGGACATTTGACCCAACCCAATGCTTATGACGCCTCGCAAAGACGCTATCCGCGCTCATTTCGAAAGTCTTTCTGATGACCGTGATCGCTGGATATCGCGCAACCGCGCCTATTACGACGACGATAGACGTTATACGCAATTCGTCGTGCCAGCCGGCGCACGTGTTCTTGAGCTTGGCTGCGGAACCGGCGATCTCCTCGCGCAATTGAAGCCAAGCCACGGAGTTGGCGTCGATTTTAGTGCCCGGATGGTAGAGACGGCTCAGCGCAATCATCCCGATCTAACATTTCTTGTCGGCGACGCGGAAGACGATGATTTTATTTCCGGCCTCGATGGTCCCTTCGACTACATCGTGCTCTCGGACACGATCGGGTACCTCGACGATATCGAGCGGGTGTTCCGGTCCTTGCGGAAAATCGCCGCGCCG
>JAQCKY010000070.1 GCA_027592155.1 Pseudomonadota bacterium | reverse complement strand
CCGCCGAACGCCGCAAAGGCCACAAGGGCCAAAAAATCACCGTCAAAGGGGCGCGGGTAAACAACCTCGACAACGTCACCGCTAGTTTTCCGCTGGGGACCTTCACCTGCGTCACCGGTGTTTCCGGCGGCGGCAAATCCTCCTTGGTCATCGAGACGCTCTACAAGGCGCTGGCCCGGCGCATCAATGGCGCGCGCCAGCATCCCGGCGAACATGACGACATCACCGGCGTCGAGTTTCTCGACAAGGTCATCGACATCGATCAATCGCCGATCGGCCGCACGCCGCGCAGCAACCCGGCCACCTATACCGGCGCCTTCACACCGATCCGCGAATGGTTCGCCGGTCTGCCGGAATCCAAAGTGCGCGGCTACAAACCTGGGCGCTTCTCCTTCAACGTCAAAGGCGGTCGCTGCGAAGCCTGCCAAGGCGACGGCGTCATCAAGATCGAGATGCACTTCCTACCCGACGTCTATGTGCAATGCGATGTCTGCAAGGGAAAGCGCTATAACCGGGAGACCTTAGAGATCGCCTTTCGCGGAAAATCCATTGCCGACGTGCTCGACATGACCGTCGAGGAAGGCCTCGATTTCTTCAAGGCGGTTCCGGCCATCCGCGACAAGATGGCCACCCTCAACCGGGTTGGGCTGAGCTACATCCATATCGGCCAACAGGCGAACACCCTGTCCGGTGGCGAGGCCCAGCGGGTAAAGCTCTCCAAAGAACTTTCACGGCGTTCGACCGGCCAGACTCTCTATATCCTCGACGAGCCGACCACCGGCTTGCATTTCGAAGATGTCAAAAAGCTGATCGAAGTCCTCCAGGCCCTGGTCGATCAAGGCAACACGGTTGTCGTGATCGAACATAACCTTGAGGTGATTAAAGTCGCCGACTGGATCATCGACCTCGGCCCCGAAGGCGGCCACAAAGGCGGCCGCGTCGTCGCGGCAGGTACACCGGAAGAAGTCGCCGGGGTGAAGGAGAGCTTCACCGGGCATTTCCTGGCTGAATCCTTGAAGCGGCACAAAGCGGTGAAGAAACCCGCTAAAGCGGCCAAACGTCCGCCCAAAGAAAAGCTGAAAAAAGCGGGGTAACCCCCGGTGCATCCAAACTCTCCTCACATCAGGACAGATGGCGTGCACGGGCAAGAATAATTTTTCGGGAATGTAGGGGTGGGTTTTAAACCCGCCCGGCAATGGCGCCGGATTGATAAAGGGCGGGTTTGAACCCGCCCCTACAATTTCGATATTCATCAGCGCTGTTAAAAACCTACCCCTCCGCCGCGACGGCTTCGATCTCGATTTTAAAATCCGGGCTGGCGAGCTGCTTGATGTAGCAGAGCGTATTCGGCGGGGCGACGCCCTTGAGGGCTTCGGCGGCGGCTTCGCGCCATTCCAGAACATTTTCCGGATCGATGAGGAAGGTGGTGAACTTCGTCACATTGGTGAAATCCATCCCTTCGCTTTTCAGGATCGCCGCGAGATTGGCATAAACGTTCGCCGCCTGCTCCTTCAGCGTGCCCGGAAGATTGCCCTCGGTATCGACGCCGAGCTGCCCGGCAATGAAAATCATCCGGCTGCCGGCTTTGACCTCAGACAGATGGGAATAGCTCGGGCTTTGCGGGCCGAGAACGCCGTCGGGATTTTTGTAAGTAACCATAAATGCCTCCTGATGCGCCGAAATTGGCTTTGGGAAAGCATCCTCAATGACAGGCGTCTGTGCAAGCGCTACAGCACCGGTCCCTTATCAAATCTCCGCGGTCAGCTTCCGGTTTTGATCGCCTTCCAGATTTCGTGGGTCGTGGTGATCATGGCATCGTCGTGATAGCGGGTCAGACAGGATCGCATACCGTCCATCAGATAGCTGTTGATATCGCGGCGGCAATCCTCGAAGGCCTCCCGCGCCAGTACAGCGCCTCTGCCCGTCACCGTTGCTGGTTCGCTACCGAACACTTGTTTCCAGAGTTTATCGCGTAGTGATTTAGGCGCGTCTCCTTTGACCGGAAGGGCATTGATCAGCCGGGCGGTTCGGCTGACCAGTTCAGCACTGGCGTGTCGGGACGCCAGCACCCGTTGCGCGGTACCGCGATGAGGGCCGGTAAAGTCGGCGGTCTCTGTAACAGTTTGAGGATTGAGATCACCCGCCACGGGAACGGGAAGAAGCGATGACGACGGAGCGACGGAGATCGCCGCCGTCACACCACCGAAGGATTTGATAATGGCCTCGGGAACGCTGAGCCTGACGGCGACAAACGTCCGCTCGGTTCTAATCACCACGTGGTCGCCGAGCAGAACCGATCTCTTTCGGCCCGAACGATCCGTCACCACCAATTTCAGCGGTGAATTTTCGGCCGCCTTATAGGCCGTACCGGGTTTTGGAATGTCCCGATGTTCCTGCAGGCAAAAGGCGGTGAATTGTGCCGAGCAGACGCCATTTTCACAGCGAAGTTCGGTCGGCTCGGCAGTCGCCACCAAACCTAGAGCAATTTCTGATCTGATAGAATCAAAGGGGATTCCCCTGAGGCGTGTTTTGTGATTCAAGGTGGGGGCTGGTGAAGGAGGCCAGCCTGCATGACCCGACCTCTTTCGATGGATTTACGGAAACGGCTGATATTGGCGGTTGAAGATGGGATGTCGCGGCGTGGTGCAGCGGAACGCTTTGGGGTAGCGGCGTCGACGGCGATCAAATGGGTGGATCAATGGCGGCGAACGGGCGATGTGCGGCCCCGTCCGCAGGGCGGGGATTACCGTTCGCACCGGATCGAAGCCCATGCCGGAGAGATCCTCGCCCTGATTGAGGAAACGCCGGACATCACCCTGGGCGAAATTGCCGTGCATCTGGATGAAACGCATGGGCTAAAGGTCGCTCCAAGCACTATCTGGCGTCTGCTTGATCGCCACGGTATGACCTTCAAAAAAAACCGCGCACGCCAGCGAACAGCAGCGTCCTGACGTTCTGCGCCGTCGGCAGGCCTGGTTCGAAGCCCAGCCTGACCTGGAGCCGGAGCGGCTGATCTTTATCGACGAGACCGGAGCATCGACCAAGATGGCCCGGCGTTACGGCCGGTCACTACGTGGCGAACGCTGCCAGGCGCCGGTGCCCCACGGGCATTGGAAGACGACGACTTTCGTCGGCGCGCTTAGGCTGGAGGGCATGACCGCGCCCATGATCCTCGACGGCGCCATGCATGGCGCCGCCTTCCTGGCCTATGTGGAGCAGGTCCTCGTGCCGACACTCTCGTGCGGAGACATCGTCATCATGGACAATCTGCCTGCGCACAAACCTGTTGCGGTGCGCCACGCTATCGAAGCCGTGGGCGCCGAACTGCGTTTTCTGCCGCCCTATTCCCCCGACTTCAATCCCATCGAGATGGCTTTCTCAAAGCTCAAGGCCTTCCTCAAAAAGACCGCCGCCCGAACCGTCGACGATCTCTGGGACGCAATCGCGAGCGGTATCGACACCTTCACACCAACCGAATGTGAAAACTACTTCGCTGCTGCAGGATATGACCGTGAATGATCGGAAAATGCTCTAGCCGTTCTGAAGAGGTTTTAGGAACCGCGCTTGACCACGCCTAATTTGAGCAGTTGTCTAGGGCAATTAGCAGGTATGGATGTCGACCAGAGTCCGCAATTGGCTGAGGCTGTTGAAGAACTCTGATTTTGGTGAGATTTCCTGTGTCCGTTACTACTAATAGCGGACTTTTGGTTCCGCCTCGGTGGGATGCCGGGGCGGTTTTGCTTTTTTGCGCTGTTTAACTCGGTTTTTCCGCATTGGATCAGGCGATAACGGCTCTCGGCGGCGGTATGGCGACCCGTGCCACCAATCTTTTCAGATTTTGAACCGTGGCAGTCAGCAGGAACTCGTCGTGGGCCCCGGTCAGGCCGCGCAGCCGGAGCCGCGTCATGGACAGATGGCGTTTCGCCTCGCCAAACAACCGCTCGATCTGTTTGCGATCGATAGCGGATTGATTGTAGGCCTCGGTCCCCATCAAGGCCTGGGTATGGTCGCGGGCCTCTTGATTGACATCCCGTGCCACTCGGCGATTGTCGGCGGTGGTGCATTGACGCTTGAGCGAACAATCTCTGCAATCGCTGCGCTTGGCATTGTATTTGAGCGTCGTGCCGTCATAAACCGTGCCCGACGTTTTCAGCTCCTTGCCACCGGGACATATATAGATGTCACGATCCTTGTCATAGGTGAAGTCGGCACGGGTGAACTTGCCGTCTGCCCCTGCATCGCTTCGATCCCATACTGGGACGTGCGGGACGATGTCGCGATCGATCAGCCAGCCCAGCATCTTGCCCGTTCCATAAGCTACATCGCCGGCGATGCGATCGGGCTTCAGGTCAAACCGCTCTTCGCATCGTTCCATCATGGACTCGGCGGCATCCACTTCCGCGGCGAGGTTCGTCGGCGTCGCCTCGACTTCGACGATCACCGCGTGTTCCATGTCGATCAGATAGTTCAGGCTGTAGCCGAACATCACCTTGTTGCGCCCGCGCGTGGTCCAGGCCGCCGCGGGATCGCTGGGTGACATCGCCTTAGGCTTTTGCTTAGGCTTGGTCGGTGGGGTCTCGCTCTCAAGGGCATCGACATATTCCTTGATCGCCCGACGCGCCAACTGCTTCTCCGACCACTCAATCTCAGATCCTTTGATACGCTGGAACCGACTGGCATCGGCCTCGATGACGGAGGCATCCACGGCGAACCCCTCACTACCGATCAGGCCCGCTGTCATGCAACCGCAGACCGTCTCCTCGAAGACCTTGCGCAGGATATCGCTGTCACGGAACCGGCCGTGCCGGTTCACCGAGAAACTCGAGTGGTGGGGAATCTTGTCTTCAAGACCCAAACGGCAAAACCACCGATAGGCCAGGTTGAGATCAACATCTTCGCAAAGCTGACGATCAGAGCGGATCGAATAGCAATAACCGACGATCAGCATTCGGATCATCAGTTCCGGATCAATCGAAGGACAGCCCGTGTGGCTGTAATAGGGGGAAAGCTCTCCGCGAAGCCAGCTCAGGTCCAAAACCGCATCGATCCGGCGCAGGAAATGATCGGCGGGAATGCGATCTTCGAGGTTGAACTCGTAAAAAAGACTGTCCTGGCCGCCGACCGCAGGTCCCATCATCGCCATTCTCCCGTCGCCAACTACGTCGCGACAACAGAATCATGGTTCGAATCTCCAATCAACCGAGTTCTTCAACAGCCTCAGCCAATTCCGGACGTCTTGTTATTGAGCGGGTTCAAGTGTCAGGCAAACGTATTCCCCCCGATACATACGAGTAGCTTGGGACGGCAAATCGAATTTGCCGGCGGCGGCGAAAATTTCACCGGCAGGGTTCGCTTTGCCCGTTGCCACCCCATATAGTCGGCGGAATTGGAAGGAAATGGGATGTCTGACAATTCCGAGGATGAATTTGACGTGGTTGCCGTAATCGAACGATATATCGAAAGCTATATTAGTGCGGACATTCCCGCTCTTCGTGACGTATTCGCAGAAGATGCCGTCATGAACGGATACGCGGACGGTAGGCTCGTCACCGGAACAATGGAACCTTTCATTCGCCAAGTTGAATCGAACCCGTCGCTCAAATCAGGCGGTTTCGAGCTTAGATACAACATTGAGCATATCTCGATCACAAACAATGCGGCGTCGGTCGTGTTGAGGGAAACAGGGTTTGGCCAATATAACTTCACCGACTACATGCATTTGCTGAAGAGAGACGGAGTCTGGAAGATCATCAGCAAAACATTTTCGACTTACTAGAGTTAGGGACAGTATCAATGAACATACCAAATCCAGCGATCAGCGAAGAATGGATCGAACGTGATCGCAATGCGGTGCAGCATCAGGGCGGAGGTGGGGGCGCCAACACGGTGGTGCTGAGTCATGGCAAGGGATCAACGGTTTGGGATGTGGACGGCCGCGCGTACCTTGATGCTCAGGGGGGCGCTTGGCTCAACCTGGTCGGCCATGGTCGTGAGGAACTCGCCGAAGCGGCCGCTCAACAAATGGCGCAACTGGCTCATTTCTCAATCGGGTTTGACTATTCCAGCATGCCGGCGACCGCCTTTGCCGAGAAACTCATCGAACGGGCGCCGGACAATATTGGCCGCGTGCGGTTCACGAGCAGTGGGGGGGAGGCGGATGACCATGCGCTGCAGCTGGTCCGTCTCTATCATAGCCAGAAAGACAATCCCAAGCGGCGCAAAGTGCTGACCCATCAAGGCGCTTACCATGGCGGAACGTGTGGAGGTGTCGAATTGGCCGGCGGCCAGCCGGGCGTGAGCGGCAGGGCGGATGAGATCATACAACTGACCGCACCGCGTCCCTACCATTCGGAATTATACGATGGCCACGACATGACGGACTATTGTGTCGATGAGTTGCAATCTGTCATTGCGCAACATGGGTCTGAGAATATGGCGGCCATGTTCGGGGAACTGGTGATTGGCCCCGGCGGCATGATCCCGCTCCCTGACGACTATTGGCCCCGTATGACTGCCGTTCTGAGACAGCACGGGATACTCTTCGTGGCAGACGAAGTTGTGACCGCCTTCGGCCGTGCCGGTGCGTGGTTTACGTCAAACGATTATGGACTGGCGCCGGACATCATCGTTTTGGCAAAAGGGATTGCGAGCGGCTACATACCCATCGCCGCCGTGCTCTTAGACAGTCAGGTCGCGGACGTGGTCAACGGTGTTGGCCCTGGCAATTCCTATGCCGGTCACAATGTCGGCGCGGCCGTGGCGTCTGCCCATCTCGACATCATTGAGCGGGAGAACCTGTTGGAAAACAGCAGGGCGCGGGGCGCTCAATTTCTGGATGAGCTGTCGCCGCTGGAGCAGCATCCACTGGTTGGAACTATCCGGGGACGGGGGCTGATGATCGGTGTCGAATTGGTCGCCGACAAGGGCAGCCGCCAATCACTTGCCAGTGCCGCCCCTGCGCTGCACCAGGAACTTCCACGTTATGTTCGGCGCGTGCACGGTGTTCTCTTAGGTATGCGCGCCAGCGCTATTGTCCTCACCCCGCCGCTGATCATTACGGAGTCGGAAGTGAGCCGCATTTGTGAAGCGGTGATCGATGCCGTCAACCGGATCGACCCAAAGAGTTCTACGCTACCTAATTCCGTTCAATAGCGGGCTCCAAGGCATCTAATTGTCGCGCAGTACCATCCGGTCCTGTGTGATCAGACGAGGTCTTGGGAAGACTGGCCGGATTAATTACATTTCGATGGTGTCCGCTTAGGGCCACGAACCGAAGTCGGCGATGCCGCCTGGTACGTCTGAAGCTGGTAGTGTACCGGTCATTTTCGCTGGTGCGAAAACGGTCGATTCTGCGCGGTTACCCGTGAAGTCCGTCGACCAGTAACGAATATTCCGGGTGATCCTCGCCGATAAATCCATGGCGAATCAGAAAATCGATAATCGGCAGCGGGCAATTGAATTTGAAGTCAAAGCTGGTTTCGACGATTTGTGCGACCCGCTCGATCGGCCAAAGATAAAATTCCGAGACGCTACCGTCCTGACATTGCGGTTCGAAATCGCTGGGCAGTTCCAGGTCGTAACAGAACATGGTATCCGGCCGGAAACCGCCGTCTATTTCCATTTGGTACGAGACGTGTCCAACCGCTTCGGCGTGGCGCGCCAGCTGTTCCGGGATACCGGCCTCTTCATCGGCTTCCTTGATCAGGTTTTCCATGAGGCTCAATCCGATTGGCTGGCCGCCCGCGACCATGTTGTCCAGCTTGCCCGGCTCAACCCGGATGTGGTCGCCGCGCCGGCCGATCCACATTTGAATTTCCCCCGACGGGTCGCGGCAGAACCCGTTTACATGGACGCCGAATGCCGGAACCCCGAAAAACGGCACCGCGCTGCGGTCGATCTGAAAGTGCGCCGTCTCGCCGAAGGCGCGGGTCACCGGGTAGGCTTCCGGCTCGCCCGGGGGAACGGCGCCCTCTGATTTTAGGGCTGCTACAACGGTGGAGACGGCTTCGGATCTTTCGTCAAAGCCCTGGAGCCTGCCTGCGAGAGATACGCTGTCATCGCGGATGTCGAAGACGTTAGGATGGCGTGCCAGAAGGCCTACGGCCGTCCGCCTGATTTTGCCGAGCCGGTTTCCGTCGACCAGAAACGGAACAAAACGTTCCTCGACATGGTTATTGCAGGCGCGGATATGATCGGAATAGGGCATGCTCTGAGGGGGTTCCAACGGGATGATATGAATTCTTTGTCAAGAAAGTTACTCTATAACAAAGCCATCTAAGTCAATGCGGAGTGATATCGGCGTTATGGCGGTAGAGGTCAAGAAAGTAGCGGGCGGTAACATTGAGATTACCGTGGACGATCAACGTCTCTCGGTCGATCCGAAGAATGCACGGGTCATCCTGGCTCATCTGGCTCAGCTTATC
>JAQCKY010000069.1 GCA_027592155.1 Pseudomonadota bacterium | reverse complement strand
GTGAACCCCGCCCCGAACCTGTCGAACAAGGCCGAACCATCGTCGAGATAAAAGCTCGGCGCCCGGGCCCCAGGCCAGCTCGTCGGGTGATAATCCACCTCGTCATCCACCGGCGGCGGGCCGTCTTCGTTCACGCAGATCGGAGAACTTTCATAGCGGTAGC
This sequence comes from Pseudomonadota bacterium, assembly GCA_027592155.1. Lineage (GTDB taxonomy): Bacteria > Pseudomonadota > Alphaproteobacteria > Rhodospirillales > UBA2165 > JAQCKY01. The sequence goes on along the minus strand of JAQCKY010000069.1, from coordinate 8,280 downwards.
CATATTCGATCCCGAAACTCTCATTCTCGGTCCGCTGGTAGGCTTGCGCGGCGGCGGCCACCTCGGCACGGTTAGCCTCTCCTTCCGGCGTTGCATCGTGAAACGAATTGTTCACCGCCATCCGCCATTTGCCGGCATTGAGGGCGTGAAACAAGGACCGCGTGCGGTTTCGCTCCCCGATCGGGCGCCGTTCGACGGGATAACTCTCCAACAGATTTTCGCCACCCCATCCATTGGCGACTGCCGCCAGTTTCCAGCCGAGATCAAAGGCGTCGCCCAGTCCGGTGTTCATCCCATACCCACCCGTCGGCACATATTGATGAGCCGAATCTCCGGCCAAGAACACCCGTCCCCCGCCATAACTATCGGCGATCAGCGCCCGTGCGGTCCACGGGTTCCTGACCAATATTTCATAATCGAAGTCAGTCCCGGCGAGTTCGCGAAGCGCCGCATCCAAATCGGCATCCTCGGCCTCCATACCCGGCCACAGGATGTACTGATAGGTCCAGGTATCTTTGTCGTCTTGGGCAATGACGGTACCCCGCCGGCCATTATAATAATGCCAGGCCTGACCGTGGTGCTGAATGATGTCGCGGTCACTCGATCGGAAATGAATTTGATAGGCCGTGCGAACCGACGGATCCCCTTGCAACCCGATCCCCAACTGTTTGCGGGTCACACTCGACGCGCCGTCACACCCGGCGAGATAGGCGGTCCGGACGGTTTGCTCACGCCCCGTCGTGGTTTCAACCAGGGTCGCGGTCACCCCGTCTGCATCAGCCTCAAAGCTCGATAGTCCCCACCCGAACCGCACATCGACATTGGGGTCCGCGTCGGATTGGACTTTGAGAAAGGGTTCCAGCAGAACTTGCGAAAGCCTCAAATTGGGTTCCAGCGGTTGCGCGCCGTCATTAATTTCGCGATATCGTTGGCGCATCTCCGACGGTGGTGCATAGGGAAACCGGGTGATCTCATAGCCGGTAAAGCTGCTCATAAAGACCACATCGTGGCAATTATCGTCCGGGCAGCCGAGCGCGCGAATTTGGTCGGCAAGACCGATGGAGCGGAACAGTTCCATGCTGCGCCCATTGGTCACATCCATCTTGGGATATTCGGTCGTCGTCTCGCGCTGTTCGGCAAGGATGCACGGCACGCCATGAAAACTCAGGACACGGGACAGGATCAACCCGACCGGGCCGCCGCCGGCAATCAGTACGGGTGTCTCGGCTGCCTCTTCGGTCATCTGGTGTCTTTCTCCAGCATCCATCCTGCAATGGCATCGATGGTTTGTTTTTCGATCCCCAAAAATCCGTGGTGGCTGCGCCCCTGACACGCCCCGGCATCGGCAGGGCCGCCGGAAACCACAAATATCTTCTTTCGGATCGCATTAATCATCGCGTTGTGGATGAGCTGCGCACCGGCCAAGGGCGCGGTTCCGCAGCCATCTTCACGATGATGGACGACCAGTGCCGGCAGATTGATCTTGGAAAAATCGAATGTAGCCTGAATCCCGGAAACGGCGGGCGGAGCAACCAGACGCTCGGCTTGTTTGGTGGCCATAGCGAATGAGGACGTCAGAACGATACCATCGGGACCATTCCGGGCCAGTGAGGTGGCGACATTAGCAGCAGAAATCGTGCCCCGGCTCGTCCCAACCACCCAAACAGGTTTGCGAAACCGCGCCCGCAGCATTTCGATGGCGGCGCCGATTTCCTGAGCGTGCGCTTTGCTTCGGCGATGGGTAATCCCAAGCTCAATGCGCTTGCGCTGGACCACCGGCGCATCAATGACCGCGGTCGCGATGTTATGCCGGATAAAGTGTTGGCGGGACCGGACCAAAAAATCGCTGTCCAGCCGATTCAGGGTCCCGTTATTTCGAATATTGATCCGGCCATCCCCGCCCGGCAGCAGCAACACGACCAACGCCGGCTCGGGGAGGTCATCAACCAGCATCCGCACAACCACGCCGGGCGCGGGCCGGGCGCGGATGACAGTTTCCGCACCGAATGCCAATGGGGCATAAGTCACTGCCGATAAGGCGGTAATGAGACAAACTGGGAGGGCACAACGAAATCTATTCATCGCGTTGGTATCTAACTAAGCACCTTCTGCGTCAACGGTCTCCATCTCCGCCAGTATATTGGGCATTATTCGCAGCGTGTGAAAGGCCGTGTGTGGAATACCATTGATTTCGCCAAATTGCCCCCGCGTCAGCGGGCCCACCACCCGAATCCGGCCATCGTAATCCCCCTTGCTGTTTTGGGCTCGGCACAGGTCATCGACAACAAGTCCGAGGCCCAGCGGATGATTTACAAGATATCCGCCGGAGACCAAATTTTGCAGAAACGGGTCTCCGGTCTGGCGCGGTTTGCGTTCAGGGCCCGTGCAATTGATTACCGCATGGAACGTCTCGGCCTGTACGGCAACATTGCCGCGCCTGCGAAAAGTCACCTCGATCTTATCACCGCGCGGTTCAGCGTTCAGGAGTGCAGCGGCATCGACCGACAAGCGGCCGCCCTCTATCGCTATCTGGATTTTCGTCTCGATCTGGGGGGGAAATCTAAATCGATGCGTTTCGTACCACGGCCAGAGATGACGCACAAAACGGCTTTGTTCGTCCGCGGACAACGCCGGCCATAGCTGATAGGCAGCGTCTCGTATCCAGTCGAAGGCAACTTGCCACTCGCCGCCTTCGGCCATCATGTCATCAGCATCGCGGCGGAGCGCGCGAAGAATATCTCGCGCCCTTTTCGGCGTGCCATGACGCCGGACAAATTCAGGGACCTCCCGCGCCATCGCTTCCGGGAGCGTTTCCTCGGGCGGCACGGTCCGTTGGATCGTCGGCAAGAGGCCCCGACGCGAAATCGCCGTGACCGTCGCCCCCGGCCGGTCGCGCAACAGCATCACCGCGGCATCGGCCATTGTTAGGCCCGTCCCGACAATCAATATCTTGGCGTCTTTTCCGATAGTCCCGAGCCTCTCGATATCCCAGGGGTCGGGATAAAAAGCACTATGGGACTCCGCGACGTTCCGAAGAGCCGGAAGGACGGCCGGAGGTGCGTTACTCGTCGTAATAATCAGCTGATCGACCGTGAGCTCGTCCCGCCCATCAAGCGTGACGGCAAAAACACCGTCTCGATCAATCACGGTCTCGGCGCGTGTGTTGACGTGGCGAATCGATGAACCGGATGGATTTTTGATCTGATGAGCTTGCAACTCCCCTCCGACATAGCGGCCCATATCGGCGCGCCGGGGAAAAACACGGCCCAGCCCATCGACGCTCTCGGGGTCGGCAGCAAGCGCACCGCTGTTGCGATGCCAGCGGTCGAAATGTTCGAGATCGTCCGGATAGATAAAATGGGCGGTCGTCGGCCCGTTGATGCGGTGATCGGGATCGGGCGTCCCATAAGCAACACCCCGGCCCAGTTCCGGGGCCGGCTCCACGATAGAGATATCGAGGGGAACCGGAGACGTCCGTCTCAAATGGATCGCGGCCGCACATCCGGTATAGCCGCCGCCGATGATCGCGACCCGAGGCCCGGTCGTCATGCTTATCTAACCTTCCAAAAACTTCGAGATCTGACGCCTACGCCGAAAGCGTAATATTACGAAGTTCATCGGGTGCCCAGATGCCGTTCTCCCAATTTTTATAATAAGGCGAGCGGGGCCGAATACCGGGGATATTCAGCCAAATGCGCCAAAGATGACGCCGGCGTTCCGGCTCGGGCCAATCCTCGAACCCGGTGCGGGTATGCAACGTAACGTGACCGTTGAGAAGCTGGATGTCTCCGGGTTCAAAATCCATCGAAAGATGCAATTCCTCGGCGATGTCATTCAGCGCGAACATCGCCGTCTTCGCCGTCTCGGACAGAGGCGGTGTTTCGGCGAGATCGTGTCCTTTTTCGACATGCTTGTAGCCGGCGCAGACGGACAGATAACCGTCTACATAATTGAACAGCGGGCTCTCGTACCAGGCCGCTTGACCGGGGCCGATTTCTCCCATCCGGCTCCAGCAGAGGGTCTCGGTCAAAGCCTCTGCCAGCTCAGGATGACGCCGCCACATCTCGTTATGGACGGCGACGGAGCTGGCGATTTTCGACGCGCCGCCCGATTTCGATTTCTGCAGGCACAAGAGCCCGACAACGTCGCATTGATCGACGTGATAATACATCGTCGTGCTGGTCTGGTAGCCCCGGTGGTTGGGATGATCGAGGTCTTTCCCGAGATCGGCCACGTGACCGAGCATGTCACCCTGAGGGTTATTGCAGAGAGGGTTTCCAAGGTAGATGCCCAGCGCCCAATAGATGATCGCTGTCTTGAACCGCCCCAGTTCCTCCACCGGAAGCCCTCGAAGCAGGACAAATCCAAGCCCGTCCTTGAGGGCGTGCCGGACATCCGTCAGCGTGACGGCGAAACGACCAAGACCGAGGTCCGCCGGCGTGAGGCCGAGCAACCCATTGGGATCGTCTCCGATCCGGGCGCACACCGAATCCGCCATCGTCGTCAGGTCGGCGAGCTGCTCATCGCCGATCTTGACGATCCAATCGTCGCGGCAGCTAAGCTCCGCCCCGGTCCAGCATGCCGGATCGCTAACCGGTTGTCCCATTTGCGCGACATTCCGGGCGGCGTTGGCGTGCCCCTTGCCTGATTCTGTCACATCCATGCCCATTCCCTTTCCGGAAAGCGACGATCAACATCAAGGAACAATATCGTAAGATATCTTACGAATCAATATCCACGATTAAGCCATCTCCGGAAACAGTCCGGACAGACCCACTTCCGACGCCTCGCAAACACCGCGCTCAGTGATCAGCCCTGTCACAAGCCGCGCCGGGGTCACGTCGAACGCGTAGTTTGCGGCGGCGCTGCCGGCAGGCGTAATCGTCACCTCTGTCACGGTTCCATCGTCCGTGAGACCGGCCATGCGGGTCACTTCTTTTGGATCGCGTTCTTCGATCGGGATCTCGGCGATCCCGTCGGAAACCGTCCAGTCAATGGTCGGCGACGGGAGACCGACATAGAACGGCACCCCATTGTCGTGGGCTGCGAGTGCCTTCAGGTATGTACCAATCTTGTTGCAAACATCGCCGGCGCGGGTCGTCCGGTCGGTGCCGGTAATGCACATATCCACCATACCGTGCTGCATGAGGTGACCGCCGACATTGTCGACAACCACAGTGTGATCGACGCCGTGCTGACCCAACTCCCACGCCGTCAGGCTCGCCCCCTGATTGCGGGGCCGGGTCTCATCGGCCCAGACATGGATCGGGATGCCCGCGTCATGGGCTTTATAGATCGGCGCCAGCGCCGTGCCCCAATCCACCGTCGCCAGCCAGCCCGCATTGCAATGGGTAAGAACATTCACCCGGCCGTCCTTGCCTTTCTTTTCCCAGATATCTTGGATCAGCGCCAATCCGTGATTGCCGATGGACTCACAGATCGCCACGTCTTCGTCGGCGATTTCGGCGGCCCGGCGATACGCCGCCGCCAGCCGCCGATCCCCTGGGGTTTGGGTTAAAAGCTCCCGCATATCATCCAGCGCCCAGCGCAGATTAACCGCCGTCGGCCGGGTTGCGTAGAGCGTATCGTAGGCCGCGCTGATCGCCGCCTCTGAGGCATCTTGGCGCACCGCCAAACACATGCCATAGGCGGCAGTCGCCCCGATCAGCGGCGCGCCTCGGACCAACATATCCCGGATCGCCACCACAGCATCGTCCAGCGTCTCCAACCGCACCGTCACGAATTGATGGGGTAGCTTGGTCTGATCGATGATCTCCGCCGCGCCGATCCCCTCCACCGCATCCTCAGCCAGCCAGATCGTGCGATAGGGTTTGCCTGATACTTTCATTGCTTATCCTCTAGCCCTAAGGGCTTCTCCATATAGACCCGCTCGACACCTTCTTCGACACGCTCCGCCACCACACTGTATCCAAAACACCGATAAAGAGCTTGGTTTTCCGTCATCTTTAGGTGTGTATAGAGCATCATTTCGGAACAGCCATGGTCTCTGGCCTCAGCCTCGGCATGAAGTAGCAACCTCTTGCCCAATCCTGTGCCCTGCATTTCCGGGCGGATAGCGATATTGATGACCAGCATACTGGTTTCGATGGGCGCTAAGAGTAAATAGCCGGCGAGCGCTCCGTCAATTTCGAGTACCCGTGCCTCCCCTTTAGCAATGTGAGCGTCGAAATCTGTCTCCATCGGTGGCGGACGCCGGCCGATGCGGGGAACATAGATTGCGTAAGCCGCTTCGGTGATGTCACGCAGCGTGGGGACGTCTTCGGGAACTGCCCGCCTAATGGTGCCCGATGCTTCCGGCAGCTTAGCCACCGAGCACGCGGCCGGCAACCGCGTCGAGCTTGGCAATCATTTCGGGATCGCGGGCATCGGGGGATGTAATGATCGCGGTATCCAGAGCCGTGTGATGCCCGTGCGGGCAGCTTTCCGCACGGCCCGCGAGCCGGGGAACCGTTTCTTTGACGAGCGACCGGGCACGGTCCGCGTTCTCAAGCAGAACCTTGATAATGGCATCGACCGTGACGTTGTCGTGGTCTGGGTGCCAGCAATCGAAATCCGTCACCATCGCGACGGTGGCGTAACAGATCTCCGCCTCGCGGGCGAGTTTGGCTTCCGGCATGTTTGTCATACCGATGACGTCGCAGCCCCAGCTCCGGTATAGGTTCGATTCCGCGAGCGTGGAAAATTGCGGCCCCTCCATGGTGAGGTACACGCCGCCCCGAACGGTCGGGATATCCAATATCTTCGCGGATGCCTCAAGCGCATCGCCGAGACGGGCGCAAACCGGATGGCCGAACTCCACATGCGCGACCAAGCCGGTGCCGAAGAAGCTCTTGGCACGGGCAAAAGTGCGGTCGATAAACTGATCGACGATGACAAACGTGCCCGGCGGCAATTCCTCTTTGAAGGAACCGCAGGCGGACAAGGACAATATTTCGGTGGCGCCGCAGCGTTTCAGCGCGTCGATATTGGCGCGAAAGTTAAGTTCCGACGGCGGGATTTTATGGCCCCGGCCATGACGCGGCAGGAACACGACCGGTTGGCCATCCAGATTACCGAACAGAAATTCATCCGAGGGCTCACCGAATGGCGAAGAGACCCGTTCCCATCGGGTATCTGTCAGCCCTTCAATGTCATAAAGGCCGCTACCGCCGATCACGCCGATGACGGGCGGTGTTCCAGGGTCCGCCATCACTGTACTCCTACAGCCGGAATTCTATTCGCCGACGACGGTCGCGCTTTCGATAATCACCGGGGTCTGGGGCGCATCTTGACCAAAGGGGCCGGCACTACCCGTCGGCACCCGACCAATGCGGTTGGCGATGATCATGCCTTTGACGACCCGGCCGAACGCCGTGTAACCCCAACCGCGTTCATCCTTGGCCGTGTGGTTGAGGAAATCATTGTCTTTTGTATTGATGAAAAACTGCGCGGTAGCTGAGTGCGGATCATTGGTCCGCGCCATCGCAATGGTGCCCCGGTTATTCGACAGAGCCCGGTCAGCCTCGTTGCGGATCGGCCCGCGGATTTCTTTCTTCTGGTACGAACGGTCAAACCCACCGCCCTGGATCATGAAGTCCTTTATGACCCGGTGAAAGACGGTACCGTTGTATTGACCATCCCGGACATATCGCAGAAAGTTTTCAACCGTGAGCGGAGCGGCCTTAGGCTCTAATTCGACGATGATATCGCCCATATTCGTCTTGAACATTACCTGTGGTTTCGACTCTTGCGCCTCACCATCCGTCGCTGCGGCCATTACGAATACCACCAAACAGCCAACAAGGACCGCTCGTAGAAAAGACATGCTTTCCTCCCACACATTAAGGTTTGTTCCACTAGAACTACGATCAGTGCAGTTTAGCCCAAACTTTACGCTTAACGGCATAGAGCATTGCGGTAAACACGATCAAAAATAGGAGAACTTTAAATCCGAGCCGCTTGCGATCCTCCGCCTCGGGCTCCGCTGCCCAGGCCAAAAACTCGGTTATGTCCCGGGACATTTGCTCGACGGTCGCTTTGGTCCCGTCGGTATATTCCACCTGATCGGGGTTAAGCGGCTGCGGCATGCCGATCGCCACGCCGGGGAAGTAAATATTGTAAGACTTGCCGTCGATCGCCAAGACGCCCTCGGGCGCAGTTTCCCGGTAGCCCTTGGCAAGCAGTGCAAACATATAATCTGCGTGGCCTTCACGCGCCTTAACCATCACCGACAGATCGGGTGGAATGGCGCCGCCATTTGCCGCCGCCGCGGCCTGCTTG
>JAQCKY010000068.1 GCA_027592155.1 Pseudomonadota bacterium | reverse complement strand
GGTGAAATTTCCACCGGCGTTTTTCAATTTTGTCGTTCGGTATTTCTTAGAATTGAACGAGTACCTCGAAGCGAGCACCTGAACCGTTGGTCCGGCCTTCCAGGTAAGAAACGAAGGCATCGGCCTGCAATTGGACGCGTTGTCCGAGGGCATGCTGGTAACCTCGCGTCCCGCGACAACGGCGTCACCTACTTCACGCGGGCTCATATTATAGTCGAACCCAACGACTTGGATCGTGGTGATCAGGTTGATCGGGACCATCTGACCCTGCAACTTAATCGACGCGCGATAGGGGCCCTTGCCGGTCAACTTATCTTTGCTGACCGTGTACTTGGCAATGCGGTGGCCAAGCGGCTCAATACCCTTGCGATGGTTCCGCTCGACGGTCGCTTCACCGGTAAGGATCAGCGACAAACGTGTCGGACGGAGGAACGGCAACGCGGTCTGTGAGTAAGGAATTGTCACCGTCCGTTCACGCTCACTGCCCCGAATATTTTGGACAAGGAAGCGCGATTGCAGGCTGAACAGCTGGTCATCCGCGGGCAGTCGGCCCGTGTGAACGAACGCGGATTCGTTATCGAGAACATCGCCATTCGGATCCGTATGGCCGGACTCAAAGACCAGTTTGCCATCTCGGTCGTGGACCTGAATATCCAGCCAAACCAGACGTTCTCCGGTGAACCCGGTAGGCGTGTTGTGCCCTTCCGTGATGTTTTTCACCTCAACCGAGAACTCAAGTCCGTCTGGGCTTGCTTTCAGGGCCTTAACTTCACCGATGGCATAGCCGTTACGCAGCACTTCAAGCCGGAGCTCCCGGACTTTCGCGAGGCGCTTAAACTGGACGTTCAGAATTTCGCGGGCATCAAAGCGCGCATCCACGGAATCCCAAGGCGAGGGGAACTTTATGTTCTTCGGAACGTTGTCCTCGAACTTGGCTGTACCCCAGCCGGCCTTGTAGTCGAATTTCAGCCATTCGGCCATCGTCGCCAACTGCTGAGCATCGGCATTGTGGGGGAAAAGGCCTGGATGAATAACCGAATAATCCGGTCCCGCCATAATGTGGTTGGTCAGCTTACGGGGCTGGGTGGGGACACCACCGACCACCGCTGCCGGGCCTTGGTTATAGCCGGACGGAATACCCTGCACCTTGCCCATATGGCAGTCTTGGCAGGTTATACCTTTAGCCGCTGCCGGCCCCGACCGATACTCGCTGAAGGCTTCTTCGAGACGGAAACCGTTGAGCAGCGTCACGTCATGGCAGGTTCCGCAAAATGTTGAGCTGGAAATCGGCGTAAATTTGATCGATTCGGTATGAATTTTACGACCCGGCTTATCGGCCTCGGTAACGACCCGAAACTGTGTCGGGTTCTCCAGAACACGCTTCAGTTCGGCGTTACCGGCGGGACCAAAGACAGGCTGCAACAAGTCGCCTTGAACAACCGGGAAACGACCGCTTGCTTTGTTAAAGGCGAACTGGACGCGGTGGCGACCACGCAGGTGATGCCTTCACGTGACGTCGGGTGACGCTCCAGGTTGGATATCTGCGGAGATTCGCCCTGCGCCATGCCAACTTGGTTGTGGCAGCGAATGCAGAAATCACCGTTGGTACCATTTACCTGGGCGTTAATAAAATTCTGGAACGCCATATAAACGGGGCTGAGCTGAGCATATGAATGCTGCGAGACAGACCATTCTTCAAAATGGCGAGGATGACAGGTTCCGCAGGTCGTGGCCGACGGGAACTTGTTTTCTGTGAACAATGCGGCGTGCGCTTCAGATGCGCTCTTCGGCTTATCTTCCGCCTCTTTTTTCGTCGGCGCGGCAACTGGTGCCGGTGCATCAAGCAGAAGATCGTCTTTAGCCTGCGCGATCTCTACACCCTTTTGTAAATAAAGAGGGTGGGCCTTGCCAGGTTTCACCCGCGACGGCAGCGTTGGACGCCATATTCACGCCGAAAACAGTGGCAGCGACGAGAAACGAACTTATGAAAATCTTTTTGATCCGGGATGGGACCATGATGGTTTTAGCCATAAAAACCCCCTTGCTTTGGGTGATGCCTGAAGAACTTTTACTCATCCCTGTTCCAGACGTTGGTTACCAAACATTCCCTCAAGCATGCGGAACTTAATGATCCGCGAGTCTCGATACAAGCCATTTGGCTTCACCGGACCATCCCTCAATGGCAAAGAGAACAACTCTTACAGACCCTTAAACACGCACACTACTTTAATCAAATGTAAACCCTTGAATCAAGGCTATTATTTTACAATCGATGACCACCTGACGTCGTCCAAATTAATCTCTAAAGTCCGAAAAATTGGTAAATATCCCGCCTATTTCATATGAAAATATGGTGGTTAGTAAGGGTATTTCCAGATGAATCTACGGTGAGTCGTGATAAAAAAGTCACAACGTGTTATTGGCCGGCAATATTTACTCTGCCGCCTGCTGTTGAGCGCTGGAAAACGCGCCGTCCTGTATCAAACCGGCTTCTTCAATTGCTCGCTTTATGCCGGCGATTTCCGAAGCAGGCAATTTTGTCAGAGGAGGCCGAACCACGGCTTTGGGCAATCGGCCGAGTAAAACCAAAGCCTCTTTCATTCTGTTATGCATATCACAGCTCGGTTCGCCGTAGAAACATTGGGCTGTAGGATAAATGCGGCGATTGATTTCCTGGGCGCGGCCCAAATCCATGGATTGGACCGCCTGCCAGAGCGCAACGTGAAGGTCGGCGATAATACTGCCGGATCCGGAGAGCAGTCCATTGCAGCCCATGGTCAGGGACGCCATCAGCCACGCACTGTGGGTCGACAGCACATTGATAGGACGTGTGTGGTTTTGCAGAACGTTGATGTGCCGCTCGTGCATCTGGGGGTTATAACAGCCGTCCTTGATCGCGACGAAGTTGGGAATTTCCTCTGCGATTTGTAGCAAAGTATCGAGGGGATAAGCGTATCCGTCCGTGTAAGGATATTGAAAAATGATGAGGGGTAGATCCGTTGCCTCAGCAATCATACGGAAATGAGATAGGGCCATCTCGGGGCGTTTCTGCCCGCCGCCTCGGCCAATTGAGTGAGGCGGGAAGCACAACAGGCATGATGCACCGGCGTGGTCCGCCATTTTTGCGATGCGTGCCGCCTCCATGCTGCCGTCGGCATAGACCCCGTTGATCACCGGAAGCGAATCGCCGATCTCGTCCAGACTCAAATCGAGAATGCGCTGCTGTTCATCAAAACTGCAGGCGTGGACCTCGGATGCATGGCCGTTGACCGTGATGGCGTTCAGTCCGTCAACATTCGCGACATGGCGCAGATGCGCCCGGGTCGATGTTTCGTCGATGGAATAATCGTCCTCAAAGGCTAGCAAGGTCGCCGGGATGACGCCTTCGGGAATGTAGTTCTTAACGCGGGGCATGGATGATCCTCCGGTCTTAATCATCGTACATATATCGTAACGCGTAATAGCGTAGCGTTGATTACAGAACGAAGTCCACTTTGTTGGCTAGCCGCGCGCGCGGGGATGGGTGTCCCGGTAAACTTCCATCAGTCGTGCGGTGTCGACTTCGGTATAGCGTTGTGTCGTCGAAAGCGAAGCGTGGCCTAACAATTCTTGAATTGTCCGCAGATCACCGCCGCCGGCGAGAAGGTGGGTGGCGAAACTATGGCGCAAGGCGTGGGGGGTTGCCGTCTCGGGGAGACCCATTTGAGCCCGCAGGCCGCGCATCATCCGCTGCACAACGCCGGCATTGAGCCGTTTACCCCGGGCGCCGACAAAGAGCGGGTCTTCGCCCGATAAGGGGAAGGGGCAGGACGTCTGGTAGCTTTCGATCGCTTTGACGACGACCGGAAGGATCGGCACCAGGCGCTGTTTGTTGCCCTTGCCGGTGATGACCATGGCTTCACCGGCCGGGGCTTCTTCCTGGTTCAGTCCGAGGGCTTCGCCAATGCGGAGACCGCACCCGTATAAGAGTGTCAGCACCGCCACGTCGCGATCGGCAATCCAGTCCTCGTTTGCGCTCACGGCGGCAATCGACAGCGCCTCTTTGGCTTCATCGACGGTCAGAGGTTTGGGGACGGCATGAGGGAGCTTTGGCGAACGAACCACATGGATGGCGGCGTTCGCGGCTACTCCCGTTCGTTCCAAATGGCGGAAAAAATTCCGCAAGGTCGAGATCGCCCGGGCCATCGATGTTCGGGCGATCCCCTGGTTGGTCCGCTTCGCGAGGTAACCGCGAAAATCGGACGTCTCGAGGGAAGCGAGATCGGAGACGCCGGGCGGATAGCCCAGATGGTCGGCGAGATGTCCGAAGAAAGCCTGCAAGTCCCGGCCATAGGCATCCAGGGTGTGGTCCGAACACCGCCGCTCATCGGAAAGCCAGCGGAACCAATCCGCAGCGGCCGACCGGACGCCGGGCTCTGCCGTTAACTGGTCGACGTCTAGGTTTTGGCCCATCGCCGAAGGCTATGTTCAACGACGCGTGCGAGGAAGTTCAGCAGATCGGCACCTTGCGCAGGATTGAAGGTACCGATGCGCCGCGTCCCCATCGCGAGCACGCCGGGGGGAAGTGCGGGGGCCAGATCCAGCCGTACCAAGGCCGCCGACCGGACCAGGCCTGCGGCTTCGCCGAAAATGGTTCCGTCGTCTCTTATATGATCGTCCAGCCTAACCTGCTGATCGGGGCCTCCGAGAATTTCATCGATCACGTCGGCAGGGAGGAACCGGATATCGCCGCCGGCATCGTCATTGGCGCCCTGCTTCTCCAGGTTGATAGAGACGACGTCGATATCGAGGAGAAGGGGGAGATCGAAACATATGACATGAGCCAGCTTCTCGAGACCCTCGGCGGCAAGAAGGGCGAGGACCGCAGCATGGGTGCGGGTTTGCACCATCATGTTGGTTCGGGCGGTTTCGATGAGACCGCTGGCGCTGTCCCGTAGTCGGTCAGCGACATCGCGCATCCGCTCGACCATCAGGCCCTGCATATCGACGACCGAGTCGCCTGACCATCGGGTCGGTGGGATAAGAATTTCCAGCAACTCAGGATGCTCGGAGAGATACTCCGGATGGTTTTGCAGAAACTGGGAAACCAATTCCACTGAAAGCGGCGAATCGGCGGTCGCCTCTGTCGTTGCCGCGCCGTTATCTTTTTTGACCATGCTTTAGTCGTCCAAAATGGTTTGACCGGTTTTCGCCCAGTCCTCGAGGAAAGCGGCGAGACCCTTGTCGGTCAAAGGGTGGTTATACATTTGATGCAGAACTTTGGGCGGCAGGGTGACGACATGTGCGCCCATTTGAGCGGACTGTACGACATGGAGCGGCGATCGCGCCGATGCCACCAGCACCTCGGTCTCTATGGTGTCGTAATTGTTATAGATGTCGACGATGTCCTCGATCAGTTGCAGGCCATCAAACGCGATGTCATCCAAGCGGCCGACAAAGGGGGAGATGAAACTGGCGCCGGCCTTGGCCGCCAGCAGTGCCTGAGCGCTGGAGAAACAGAGCGTTACATTGACCATGGTGCCGTCACCGCGCAGGGCACGGCAGGCTTTCAAGCCGTCCGGCGTGAGAGGCACCTTAACTGTAACGTTCTCCGCTATTTCGGCGAGTTTACGACCTTCTTTGATCATCGTCGGTGCGTCGGTTGCGGTCACTTCCGCGCTCACCGGTCCGTCAACAACTTTGCAGATGTCGGCGACGACCTCGGTGAATTTGCGACCGGTTTTAGCAACCAGTGACGGATTCGTTGTGACGCCGTCGACCAGTCCGGTCTCGGCCAATTCTTCGATCTCCGCAATGTCTGCGGTGTCGATGAAAAACTTCATTTATGTGGATCCTCGCCCAGTGGTGGCTCGATGTAGTGTTTCGATCATCTGTCTTCAGCAATGACATGCGCAGGTTTACATACCACTACCAAATTCAGCAGATGTTTCCACCCTGGTTCAAATATATTTGCCGACAATATTATTGCTCGCCGGTTCGGGATTTTATCCGCCTTCCCGTTGGGAGTAGAGTGTAACCCATGCCATCCAACGGTGCCAGTCAGCCCAAATTATTTGAACCCGAATTGGTCAAGGTTCTGCTCCCGCTTCCGCTCGGACGCGCCTATAGCTATGGCGTTCCGGAGGGGTTGGGGCTGCAGCCCGGTGACTTCGTCCGGGTGCCGTTGGGCGGGCGGGATGTGACCGGGGTGGTCTGGGATGGTGACCCCGATTCGGTGCCGCCGGAAAAATTAAAATCGGTCATCGCAAAACTTCCGGTACCGCCCCTCACCGAGGTTGCCCGTCAATTCATCGATTGGGTCGCGCGCTATAATATAGCGTCGGCCGGCGCTGTCCTAAAGATGACTATGAGTGTTCCAGCCGCCTTGGACGCACCCAAACCCATCACCGCCTATGCGGCGATCCAAGATCCGCCGGATTATAAATCTACGAAGTCCCGAGAGCGGGTCCTGGAGGTTCTGCGGGACGGTCCTCCCCGGATTGCGGCGGAGCTTGCGCGCGACGCAGCGGTGGGGACAAGCGTGATTAAAATTCTGGCCAAGGCCGGTGCGATTGCCACTGTCGAGTTGCCGCCGCCGCCGAAATTTGCGCCGCCGGACCCGGATGCGCCGGGACCCCTGTTGTCAGAAGATCAAGCGGTGATTGCCACGGCGTTACGGGATCATGTGACCGCCGGTGAGTATGTCGTCGATCTGTTGGAGGGGGTGCCGGGCGCAGGCAAGACGGAGGTTTATTTGGAGGCGGTCGCCGAGGCGTTGCGGCTTGGACATCAAGCGCTGGTGCTGCTTCCGGAAATTGCCTTGAGCGCTCAGTGGCTGGATCGGTTTAAAGCCCGATTTGGTTTGCTTCCGGCCTTATGGCATTCCGACCTGACCGGATCGGTGCGACGCGATACCTGGCGGGCGGTTGCCAGCGGCGAAGCACGGGTCATTATTGGTGCCCGGTCCGCCCTGTTCCTTCCCTATCGGGACTTGGGCGTCATCGTTGTCGATGAAGAACACGACGCGTCGTTCAAACAGGAAGAGGGTGTTATTTATAACGCGCGCGATATGTCAGTGGTGCGTGCGAATTTGGGCAAAATTCCGGTCATCTTGGTTTCCGCAACCCCTTCCTTGGAAAGTGCCACCAACGCAGAGCGCGGCCGCTATCATTATCACGTCTTGCCAGACCGTCATGCGGGAGCGGCGATGCCGGATATCGATATTGTCGATCTCAGAGTCGATAAACCGGCCCGGGGCACTTGGTTGTCGCCAAGCCTGATTTCGGCGCTGACGGAGACCTTCGAGGCCGGTGAGCAAGCCATGCTTTTCCTGAACCGCCGAGGTTATGCTCCGCTTACCTTGTGCAGAACCTGCGGTCATCGACTGCACTGTCCGCAATGTTCGACCTGGCTGGTGGAACACCGTCTGCTGGGGAGGCTGCAATGTCATCACTGCGGTTACGGCATGTCGCTGCCAAAACATTGTCCGTCTTGTGAGAAAGAAGACACGCTGGCCGCATGCGGCCCCGGGGTGGAGAGGCTGGCGGAAGAAATTGATACGCTGTTTCCCGACATTCGCTATGTCGTCGCGGCCAGCGATACGATCTGGAGCCCCGGGCAGGCGGCGTCACTGGTTCGCGATATCGAGGACCGGGCGGTCGATCTGATCATCGGGACCCAGATCGTCGCGAAAGGGTACCATTTCCCCTACCTTACCTTGGTTGGGGTGGTTGATGCCGATTTGGGGCTTTCCGGTGGCGATCTTCGGGCGACCGAGCGAACCTTTCAGTTGTTGTATCAAGTGGCCGGTCGCGCCGGGCGCGCCGATCGTCCGGGCCGGGTGCTGCTGCAGACCTTCATGGCGGAGCATCCTGTCATGCAGGCATTAGCCTCCGGCGATCGAAAAACCTTTCTCGCTGCTGAATCCCAGGATCGAGAGGAAGCCGGGATGCCACCTTTTGGCCGGCTGGTTGGGGTCATTGTCTCGGGACTGGATGAGAATGAGGTCGCGGCGGCGGCCCGGGCGCTCGGCCGCACGGCGCCTCGGGACGGCGATATTCGGGTGTTGGGGCCTGCCCCGGCGCCGCTAAACTTGTTAAGGGGGCGGCACCGGCAAAGACTGCTCCTCAAGGCGCCGCGTGACGTGAATGTTCAAGCTCACGTAAGGAATTGGATCAGAGCAACGCAGTTACCGCGCAAGGTGCGGGTGCAGCTGGATGTTGACCCCTATAGCTTTCTATAGAGAATTTGATCTCTATCTTATTGAAAATAAATAATTAAACTTTACGGGAATCAGTTCCAGGAGTCTTCTTGAAAGCCCGAAACATGTATGGTAGACAACCCCCGCCTTCGGACGGGTTCGCCCCGAAAAGGGCAGGTTTCTTATTCTAACCATTTCGTTTCCTGGTTGCCACAAACGCGCCCGGGAAGGCAGACGGGGATCATCTTAGGTGCCATCCGAGACTTCAGGTGCGGCAGG
>JAQCKY010000067.1 GCA_027592155.1 Pseudomonadota bacterium | reverse complement strand
CCCGGCGGAGCCGGATTGGGGCTTGTCATTGTCCGCGATGTGCTGCGCGCCCATGGCGGTGACGTCAATCTGATCGAAACCGGCGAAACCGGAACGGTTTTCCGCGTCAAACTGCCGGAGCGCTGTTCGGGCGCAATCGCCGTGGCCTCCCGATCGGCGGGGGAAGCGGACACAATAAATTGAGGATGGAATATTTCCCCCGCCGCGACCATTTATGGGTACGTAATCCGGTATAGAGAGGTGTCATGCGCGCTTTGTTTGCGGTTTTTTCTTTTCTTCTCACCCTGGCATCGGCGGCGCCATCCGACGCCGCGCCGAAAGCGAATCTCTGGCCGGTCTGGTCGGCCCACAATGCGGCATCGACCGAGGTTGTCGATCACGGCGCCTGGGCAAAGTTCCTGAAATCATTCCAGGTGGTCGGCGAAGACGGTCTCAATCGGATTGCCTATGGCAAGGTAACAAAAGAGGGGAAAGCCGGGTTGGACGGCTACCTTCGGGCTTTGACTTCAACCGATGTCAAAAACCTTAACCGCAATGAACAGCTCGCTTATTGGATCAATTTGTACAATGCACTGACGGTGAAGGTCATTCTCGATCATTACCCGGTCGAGACGATCTTGGATATCAAGATTTCACCCGGCTTTTTCTCACCGGGCCCATGGGGAAAGAAACTCCTAACGATCCAGGGCGAAAAGGTGAGCCTTGACGATATTGAGCACCGGATATTGCGGCCGATCTGGAAGGATGCCCGCATCCACTATGCGGTGAATTGTGCTTCCGTGGGATGCCCAAATCTTCAGCCCTCACCCTTTACCGGTGCCCGTGCCGACGCGATGCTGACCGAGGCCGCGCAGGATTTCATCAACGGCTCCCGTGCGGTTTGGTTCGATGGCAACAGCGTCGGTGCATCCAGCATCTATAAATGGTTCAGTCAGGATTTCGGCCGCAACGACAAAGAAATTCTCGCCCATATCCGAAAATATGCCGCACCTTCACTGGCAGGGCGGTTAGCGAATAAGAGCGATATCAACTTCTACAGCTATGACTGGGACTTGAACGAAATCCGCTAATCCAGCTGGTAGAGAATGGATTTGAGGTAGGCCGATTCCGGCAGATGGGGATGGACCGGATGATCGGGGCCGGCACCTGCGGTGCGAAGAATGCGTCCGGTCCGCCCGGCGCCGTTTAAACCGGCGGCGTTTTCGGCGGCGAAGGCTGTCGGATCGACATGGTGGGAACAGGAACAGAGCATCAAATAGCCGCCGGGCTTTACCGCACCCGCCGCCATCCGCGCCAGCTTTCGGTATCCCCGCAAACCGGCTTTCAGGTTTCCCTTGGATTTCGCAAAGGCCGGCGGATCGGCAACGACGATATCGAAGGTCCTGTCGGCACTGGCATATTCTTCCAGCGCGGCGAAGGCTTCGAAGCGCCGCCAATTGCACTGCTCCTCAAGGCCGTTGAGTTTGGCATTTTCCGCCGCCAAATCCAGGGCCGCTTGGGAACTATCGATCCCCAATGTTTTTTGCGCGCCGGCGGCTGCCGCCTGCAAGGCGAACCCGCCCTCATAACAAAAGAGATCGAGCACGGTGGCATTTTTCGCGAGACCCGCAAGGAACAGGCGATTGTCCCGTTGATCGAAAAACCAGCCGGTCTTTTGACCGTCCTGGACGTCGGCGAGAAAACGCAGCCCGGCTTCCCGGCCCTCGACGGGTCCGTCGGCAGCACCCCGTGCGACACGCTGGAACGGCTCCAACCCCTCTTGCTGGCGGGCCCGCCGGTCGCCGCGCAAAATGACGCAGGTAGGCTTAATGACGTCGTCGAGCGCTTCCATCAAGGGTTCGATCATCAAATCAGCACCGGCTGTATTGATCTGACACACCAGGGTATCGCCGAGGCGGTCAATGACCATCCCCGGCATCCCATCCGCGTCGGCGTGAATGAGGCGGTAGAAGGGCTCATCGTAAAATTTCTCACGCATGTTCACGGCGCGCCAGAGCCGCGACACGAAAAATTCCCGGTCGATCTCGGTGTGGTGATCAAGGTCATAAATCCTGGCGCAGATCAGGGCATGAGGATTAAAGCTCGCCACACCCAGAGGTTTACCGTCGACCCGCAGCAGGGTGACGGTCGTCCCCGGCGGTAAGGCCTTTGCGTCCGCATCGATTTTGACTTCGTTGGAATAGACCCAAGGATGGCCGCGTCCCAGGCGTTTATCCCGTCCCGGCAGCAAAAAGATCTGCGGTCGTGTTTCGATCACGGCGTCCATGATGATCCCTAAAAAATTTGGCCGAAAACGATCCGGCCGAATAAAAATTCGTTAGTCGCCGACTGCTATACCTTCCCGACGGGGGTCGGCGCCACCCTCTAGTCGGTCCTTATAGACCCGGATGCCATGCAATCCACTCGTCATTTGCACGACCCCGACCCCGTGGCCACGGGATTCCAGTGCCGACCAGAGCCGGGTCAGGCCGGTATTGGCTTCCAAATCGGTTCCGCCGTTGCGGTTGGTAAAGTTTGGCAGGCTGATCGCCTCTTGCACATCCAGCTTCCAATCGAGTACGCCGATGATCGCCTTGGTAACATAGCCGATGATGCGGGAACCCCCCGGCGAGCCGATGGCCAGGACGAGTTTACCGCCGGCATCCAGGACAAAGGTCGGGCTCATCGACGAGCGCGGCCGTTTGCCGGGTTCAACTCTATTTGCCACAAGTCGTTCATTTCGCCGTTCCCGGAACGAAAAATCGGTTAGCTGATTATTGAGCATGAAACCGCTCGCCATCACCAAAGATCCGAAGACATTCTCAATTGTTGTGGTCATGGTAATCGCATTACCGTCTTTATCGACCACACTCAGATGGGAGGTTGATGTGCCGCCGTCAGAGAGGTCAGGCGCAAAACGGCCGGCGCCTTGAATGGGTATGTTGCCCGATTTCGCCGTTCCCATGCTTTGTGTCATCGAGATCGCCCTGGCGCGCCGGGAAAGATAGCCGGGATCGATCAGACGCTTCACCGGAATGGAGACGAAGTCGGGGTCCGCGAGATACCGATTACGGTCGGCGAAAGCCAGGCGGCTGGCTTCGGAAATGACGTGAACCGCGTCGACGGAACCGGGTTTCATCGCCGAGAGATCGAAATTTTGCAACAGGCCCAATATCTGCAGGACTGTCACCCCGCCCGAGGTCGGCGGGGACATGCCGCAGACGACCCAGATGCGGTAGAGCGAACAGACCGGTTCGCGGACCTTGGCTTGGTATGATTTTATATCGGCAAGGGTCATTCTGCCTGGATTGCGGTGGGTTCCGCGAACCGCCGCCACGATGCTTTCGGCGATCGGGCCTTCATAAAAGGCGATCGATCCTCTGGCCGCGATCTGGCGCAACGTCTCGGCATAAGCGGGGTTTTTGAGGATCGTGCCCACCGGTTTCGCTCCGCCTTCAGCATCCAGGAAATAAGCCGCCGTCGCGGGAAATTCGCCAAGCCGCCGGGTCAGAGCGCGTCTGAGCTGCGTGTACAGCCGGGGCGAGAGGGCAAAACCTTCTTCGGCGAGCACGATGGCGGGGCGGAACAACTGCGCCCAAGGCAGACGGCCGTGGGCCTTGTGCGCGCGTTCGAGAACGCGGACCACGCCCGGAACCCCGACGGACAATCCGCCGGGTACTGCATCCCGAAAGCTCATTGGCTCGCCGTCGGCTTTCAGAAACATGTCTGCCGTCGCGGCGGCGGGCGCGGTTTCCCGTCCGTCATAAGCTTTGATGGCACCGTCCTTGCCGGCGTAATGAAGAATAAAGGCGCCGCCGCCAAGCCCCGACGACTGCGGCTCGACCAGACCCAAAACCAGCTGTGTGGCGATTGCCGCATCCATGGCGCTGCCGCCGGCCCGCAAGATATCGAGCCCGGCCTGGGCCGCCAGTGGATTGGCGGCTGAGACCATCTGAGATTTGGCCGTAACGGCTTTTGCCGGAGAGCCGACAACTTCGGTCATCGGTTTTGAGGACTTGGCCGCTTGGGGTGCTTCGACCGTTTCGGCGGGATTTGCGGCGCAGGCGCCGAGAACCATTCCCAGACCGACCATCTTCACGCTGGTTGGAACCCACCGTCGAAATTGTCCCCGTAAACGCGCTACCATCTTTTAACACCACATCTCTGTAAGTTTTTAGACGGCAATAATGCCCGACAAATAATGCCCATGCTACGGTCTAGACATATTGTAGACCCTGCAATGCGTCCAGGTTGCTGGCGGTGATGGGGACGATATGCTAAATCTCGGCCCGCTGTAGACCGTTGAAAATTAATATTTGAGGGCGCCTGTTGTGAGCACGGCAACCAAACTCAGCCGCATTACCATCCCGGACCTTTGTGCACACAAAGGAAAGGAGCCGATTGTCAGCCTGACGGCTTACACGGCGCCGATGGCCCGCATGCTCGATGAGCATTGTGATTTTCTGCTTGTCGGTGATTCCATGGGGATGGCCCTCTACGGCATGGACAGTACCCTCGGGGTTACCCTCGACATGGCGATCAACCATGGCGCGGCCGTCGTACGAGGCTCCAAACGCGCCTGCGTTATTGTGGATATGCCGTTCGGTACCTATGGGGAATCGAAAGAACAGGCCTACCGCAACGCCGCGCGGGTAATGGCGGAAACCGGCTGTTCCGGCATCAAGATCGAGGGTGGCGTGGAGATGGCGGAAACCGTCAAGTTTCTCTTCGAACGCGGGATCCCGGTGATGGGTCATGTCGGCCTCAAACCCCAATCCCTTCATACCGCCGGTGGTTATCGCTCCCAGGGCCGTGACATTGATGCGGCCAACAAAATTATGGCGGATTCCAAGGCGATTGCCGATGCCGGCGCCTTTGCGCTGGTGATCGAGGCAACCGTTGAAGCTTTGGCCCGCGAGATCACGGAGGCGATCGACATTGTAACGATCGGAATCGGTGCGTCGTCGGCGTGCGACGGCCAGGTCCTGGTAGCTGAAGATGCCTTGGGCATGTTTGCCGATTTCACGCCGAAATTCGTCCGCCGGTATGCCGAGATCGGAAATGCCATCGAAGAAGCGGCCGCGTCCTATGCCAAGGACGTTAAGGCGCGCACATTTCCGGGACCGGAAAACTGCTACGGCCTCAAGAAAAAATAACCGGCGATGTCCAACTCGGCAATTGAGATTGTCCGCACCGTGGCGGATTTGCGAACCCGCATTTCCGCATGGCGTGCCGCGGGAGACCGCATTGGCTTAATCCCCACCATGGGGTCACTTCACGAGGGACATTTTTCCCTGGTCGCGGCGTCCCGGGCCGTCACGGATCGCACCTGCGCAACCCTGTTTGTGAACCCCAAGCAGTTCGGCCCCAACGAGGATTTTGAAACCTACCCCCGCGATGAAAAGACAGACGCGGCGGCTTTGGGCGCGCGCGGCGCGGATCTCCTCTATATCCCGGATCGGGACGAAATTTATCCCGACGGTTTCGCGACGGCGGTCACCGTCGCAGGCATCGGCGATAAGCTGGAAGGGGTGTTCCGTCCCGGATTTTTCACCGGGGTTGCAACCGTGGTGGCAAAACTTCTCCTCCAGGCCGCGCCCGACGATGCCTTTTTCGGCGAAAAAGATTTCCAGCAGCTCTGCGTCGTTCGGCGTCTTACCCAGGATCTTAACATCCCGGTTGAAATCCACGGCTGTGCGATTGTAAGGGAGGCGGATGGATTGGCGCTTTCATCCCGCAACGCCTATTTGTCTGCACCCGAACGGGCAATCGCGCCGACGCTGCAACAGGCCTTGATTTCGTTTCGTGATAAATTGCAGGATGGCGTGGCGGTTGGAGATGCGGCGGAACAGGCACGGGAGATAGTCTTGGCGGCTGGTTTTGCCAAGATCGATTATCTTTCGCTTTATGATCCGACAACGTTCGAAGAGGCGGGCGATCTAACGCCCGGGGCCCGGATACTCGCCGCGGCTTGGCTGGGCACAACGCGTTTGATCGACAATATCCCGGCTCAAATATAAGGGCGGCCTTCGGCACTTTACCGCGTGCGGCGAATCACATCATAGTGGCGTCCCTGTCCGGAAACCCGCCGTCTTGGAGCCCGTCGACCCATCACTTCCCTTAAGCCCATAATTTTCGGCCGCGAGAATCCCAGTCCGCAATATGTCGCCCTGGTCGAACTTTGCCGCCAGCTCCACCGTGACGGGGATCAGCTTAACAATATCCCGGCCGCCCAAACCTTCGACGGCGCCAGTCTGAAACCTCATGTCGGAACCATCGCATCGCTCATTCAGCGGTACGGCGCAGCCAGCTTGCTCGACTATGGCGCCGGTAAAGCGGAAGGGTACCAAAATGCCGTTGTTAAAACGGCGGACGGCCGGACCGTGAAGGGACTCGCGCCGTTCTGGGGCATCGACAACATCGCCTATTTCGATCCCGGATACGAACCCTTCGCCGCTTTGCCGGAAGGTCAATTCGACGGCGTTATTTCCACCGACGTGTTAGAGCATTGCCCGGAAGAGGATATCGATTGGATCCTCCGCGAGATATTTGCATACAGCCGGCGCTTTGTTTTCTGCACCGTCGCCGTCTATCTCGCCAATAAAAAGCTGCCGACCGGCGAGAACGCCCATGTCACGGTCAAAAGCCCCGGCTGGTGGCTCGATAAATTTAACGCCGCCCGTGACGAATTTCCGTTGATCCGTTATCACCTTGCTGTCATGCACACCCGGGAACGGATGACCTATATCGAAGGCTGATGTCCGCTGTAATAGTGGCCCGGCCCGTTGGAGAATTTGATCTTATGATGCGCGTATTTGTCGGTTATGACCCGCGTGAAGCCGTGGCGTTCAATGTTCTAAACCACTCGATCCAGGCCCGGGCGAGCCAGCCCGTCTCGGTGACACCGCTGATGTTGAGTCAGCTGGAGGGTTTAATGTGGCGCGAGCGTCACGATCTGCAATCGACCGACTTTTCATTTTCCCGGTTTCTGGTGCCGTATCTTTGCGACTATCAAGGATGGGCGCTGTTCATGGATTGCGACATGCTGGTCCTCGACGATATGGCAAATCTGTGGGCGGCGTGCGACGACCGCTATGCGGTCCAGGTGGTCAAACATGATCATCGCCCGACGGAGAGCACTAAATTTCTGAATCAGGCGCAGACGACATATGAGAAGAAAAATTGGTCGAGCGTGATGCTGTTCAACTGCGCAAAATGCACGGCCCTCACAAAGGATTACGTGAACGAGGCCAGCGGGCTGCAGCTGCACCGGTTTCAGTGGCTGGAGAGCGAAGACCTCATCGGTGAAATTCCGCACCGGTGGAATCACCTGGTCGATTACGACCCGCCCCTGCCCGCCGAAGAACTCTCGAATCTGCATTTTACGACCGGCGGGCCCTATTTCGATGCCTACAAGGATTGCGGCTATGCGGACCTTTGGTTCGCCGAGCGGGACGAGATGCTCTTCGCCGGTTAACTCGGGCTGATTTCGGGTTTGCTCTCTTGGCGAGATAGGGCCAGCGCAAGAGCGCCGCAGACCAGGACCAAGGCGACGATCTCGCGCCAGCCGACGGGCTCGCCCAATACCAAGTTTGCGCTGATAACGCCGATCACCGGGATCATCAGCGTGCTGACCGTCGCGACGGTTACCGACGTCCCGGCGACAACTTTGAACCAAGCGATCCAGCTAAAGACGATCGGGATGATCAGGACGTAAATCGTCGACCAGATGGCCGCGCCCGACCAGGACGAAGGTTCCAGGGTGGGGCCGTCGATGATGAGCGCCGCGATGGTTACCGGCAAACCGCCGATCATCAGCTGCCACCCGGCGAGGGAGGCGGGCGGAATTGTCCACTGGGTGCGTTTGTGGATGACCGTTCCGGCCCCCCAGAATATCGCCGAGAGAAGCATATAGACCGTGCCGGAGGGCGAAGAGGCAAACACACCGAACTCCCCGGACAATAAAACCGCCAGCCCGCCGATCCCCAAGACCAATCCCGCGAGGCGTTTAACCGTCGGGCGTTCGCCGATGAAAATGATGCTGAACAGGATCGCCCAGAGCGGCATGGTGTAGGCGATGATCGACGCATGCCCTGACGCCAGCAAAGTGATCCCGAACGCGCTGAAGACATGCCAGCCGGTAATGTTCAAAATCGACGCCGCGATGAGCGGGCGCCATTGACCCCGCGGGTTGGTCATCCCCTCTTTTAGGATATAGGCGATGCCGAACAGGAACACTGCGGCGACCGGAGCGATTAATCCGCGGAAGGTCCAAGGCGGAATTTCATTGAGCGATATCTTGAGAAAGGGCCAGGATGTCCCCCATCCAAGGGTCACGAACAGCAGCAGGAGAAGTCCGGCCGGGGAGAGGGCATCTGATTTCATAATTTGGGCCACGCGATAAAAAAACCGGCGCCGTTGCAGCGCCGGTTTGACCGTGGATCAAATGATCCGCGAATTCAAATGATCCTTAATTCAAGTAGAGATGCACTTCGTTGGATTGTGCTTGCGT
>JAQCKY010000066.1 GCA_027592155.1 Pseudomonadota bacterium | reverse complement strand
GCATTTGGGCTGGTGGTAAGTGGCGCCAATGCAAAGCTGATTGCCGCAACGCATACGATGGGTGGCGCCAACAACGCGGCCTTTACGATTGCGACGTTGAACGGTGTAAACGCAATTAGTGCGACCGAAATTCAAGCCTCGGATATCGTATTTTTCTAGCTGCGCTGCAGTCCGCTAAAACGCCACGTTATCGCCGCCTTTGAGCGCCAGCCGTTCCCGGGCTTCGGCGGGGGTTGCGATTTCCAGGGACATGTCCTCCAAAATCCGCCGGATCTTGGCGACCTGATCGCCGTTGGATTTGGCGAGTTCGCCCTTGCCGAGATAGAGGGAGTCTTCCAGGCCGACCCGGACGTTGCCGCCGAGGATGGCGCCGGTAGTCACGAAGCTCATCTGATGGCGCCCGGCGGCGAGGATCGACCATTCGTAGTTTTCTTCGCCGAACAGCTTGTTGGCCATGCGGCGCATATGCATCAGATTTTCGAGGTCGGCGCCGATGCCGCCCAGGATGCCGAAAATGGTCTGGACGAAGAAGGGCGGTTTGACGAGCCCCCGGTCAACAAAATGGGCGAGATTATACAGATGCCCGACGTCGTAACATTCGAACTCAAAACGCACGCCGTGGCCTTCGCCCAGCTCCTTCAAGACCCACTCGATGTCCTTGAAAGTATTGCTGAAAATGAAATTCCGGGTCATTTCCAGGTATTTCGGCTCCCAGTCATATTTCCAGTCCAGTTTTTTATCGAGGATGGGAAACAGGCCGAAATTCATCGAACCCATATTGAGCGACGTCATCTCGGGGCTGGCGCGCAACGCGCCGGCGCAGCGTTCCGCCGGGGTCATGCCGAGGCCGCCACCGGTCGTGATATTGATGATCGCGTCGGTGGACTGTTTGATGCGGGGGAGGAACTCCATGAACACATCGGGGTCCGGGGTCGGGCTGCCGTCCACCGGGTTGCGGGCATGAAGATGAAGGATGGAGGCCCCGGCTTCGGCGGCGGCGATGGCGTCGGCGGCGATTTCACTGGGGGTAATCGGCAGGTACGGCGACATGGTGGGCGTGTGTATCGCACCGGTGACCGCACAGGTGATGATTACTTTTCCGTCTTTTGCCATCGCTGAAGCTCTCCTAGGTCGCGTCTGGATTTGTCTTTGGGGTAAAACTTTAACGGCAAATTTCCGTCGCCGCCCGATAATTCCACCCGGTTTTCACGCGCGCATGATGACGCCATATCGGCCCTTGCGTCACGCTCTATTCTGAAATCAAATGGTTCGCACTACGTACAAGGAGACAGAGGCATGAGGCTCGCCTGCGATACCGGCGGAACCTTTACGGATCTTGTGGTCGAAGACGATCGCGGTCAGGTCCATATGTTTAAGGCAGCGACCACCCCCGCCGATCCCGTCACCGGCATTTTGGATTCCGTCGATGCCGCTGCCGCCGGGCTGGCGCTGACCCGGGCAGAGTTGCTGGCCCGCTCCGAGAGCTTTGTGCATGGGACCACCCACGCCATCAATGCGATCATCACCGGCAATACGGCGAAGACCGCCTTTCTGACCACGCAAGGGCACCCGGATATTCTGGTCATCCGTGAAGGCGGACGGTTGGAGCCGTTCAACTTTTTGGTTCCTTTCCCGAAACCCTATATCCCGCGCGCGCTGACGTTTGAGGTTTCCGGGCGGATCGGGGCGGACGGCAAGGTCACTGAGACGCTGGACGAGGCCCAGGTGATCAAGGTGATCGCCGGTCTGAAACGCAAGAAGGTCGAGGCCGTCGCGGTTTGCCTGCTGTGGTCGACGGTGAATGGCGCTCATGAAAAGCAGGTGGGCAAATTGTTGGAGAAGCACCTGCCCGGCGTGCCTTACACCTTGTCCCATGTCTTAAATCCCATACTGCGCGAATACCGGCGGGCCTCGTCCACCGCCATCGATGCCTCGCTAAAACCAATGATGTCTCGGTATCTCGGCGGGCTGTCGGACCGGCTGCGCGAGACCGGTTTCGAGGGGCGCCTTTTGATGCTGACCTCCAAAGGCGGCGTAATGGATTTTGCCGATCTGGCCGAAGCGCCGATCCATTCCATCGGCTCCGGCCCCTCCATGGCGCCGTTGGCGGGCCGGTATTTCGCCCAGACCGATGTCGGGGAAGACACCGCGATCATCGCGGATACCGGCGGGACCACTTATGACGTCAGTCTGGTCCGGCGCGGCGTGGTGCCGATGACGCCGGAAACCTGGATCGGGCAGCGCTATCGCGGCCATATCGTCGGGTTTCCCTCGGTGGACGTGAAAAGCATCGGTGCCGGTGGCGGCAGTATCGCCTGGGTCGATGAAGGCGGGTTGCTTCATGTCGGCCCGCAAAGCGCCGGCGCGGTGCCGGGGCCGGCCTGTTATGGGCGCGGGGGCGCGGAACCCACGGTGACCGACGCGTCGCTGGTTCTCGGCCATATCGATCCGGCGTTCTTTTTGGGCGGCACAATGAAGCTGGATGCCAAGCGCGCCGAAACCGCGATCCGGGATAAGGTGGCCAAACCCCTGAAGATGAGCCTGATGGATGCGGCGTCGGCCATCCTCCGGTTGGCGACGGAGAACATGGTCAACGCCATCGAGGAGATCACAATTCATCAAGGGCTCGATCCCCGGGGTACGGTTCTGATCGGCGGCGGCGGTGCGGCCGGGCTCAATTCGGTTGCCATCGCACGGCGGCTGGGATGCTCGAAAGTCGTGATCCCGGAACTGGGCGCGACGTTATCGGCTGCCGGGGCGTTGATTTCCGATCTGCACGCCGACTTCCGGGCGCTTCATTACAGCTCGTCGACCTCGTTCGATATGAAGGGCAGCAACAAGGTTCTGAGCGATCTAACCAAACGCTGCAAAGCTTTCATCAAAGGCCCCGGTGGGGGCGCGAAAAATAGCTCCATCGAATATTTTGCCGAGGCCCATTACCGCTCTCAAATATGGGAGATCGATCTGCCCCTTCGCAAAGGCAGTTTCAAGACCGCCGCGGATGTCGCCCGCGCGCGGGAAGACTTCGATGCTGCCCATGAAGAGGTTTTCGCCTACCGGGATCCCGACTCTGAAGTTCAGTTTGTCGGCTGGCGCGCCGTCGCCCGCTGCCGCTTGGCCGGAAAAGGGCTCGGCAATCTCGCCCGGGATTTCGAGCGGAGCGGATCGGCGGCCAAGTCCCGCAAAGCCTATTTCGCGGGCAAGGGAAGCGTTTCCACCAAGGTCTATGAATTCGCCTCGATGAAAAGCAAACCGGTCAAAGGACCGGCAATCATCGAATCCCCTTTTACCACTGTCGTGATCGATCCCGGTGCCACGGCCCGGCGGACAAAAAGCGGCAGTTTGGTGATTACGCCGTGAGGATGGAGTAGACGATGGCGAAGAAAGCGACGCGCAAGAAAACCAAATTGGATGCAGTCACGCTCGCCGTTTTGAACAAGCGGTTCGAGGCGGTAACGATCAAGATGGCTAATACGCTGCTGCGGACCGGGCGCTCCGGGGTGCTCAATCTGGCGCGGGACTTTTCGACCAGCATCGTGACCCGGGATTGCGAATTGCTGGCGGGCGCTGAATCCCTGCCGATTCATCATTTGAGCGGCGCCGATTTGATGGCCAGGGCGATGCTGGACCTGCATCCCGATATCAAACCCGGCGATGCCTATCTGCATAACTCGCCCTATCACGGCTGCTCCCATCCCGCCGATCACACAATCTTGGTGCCGGTTTTCGATAAAAAGGGCATGCACCGGATGACGGTATGGGTGAAGGCCCATCAGGCGGATTGCGGTAATTCCCAACCCACCACCTATATGGGCCACGCCCGCGATGTGTATGAGGAAGGCGCGATCATTTTCCCCGCCGTCAAAGTGCAGGAAAATTTCGAAGACATTGTTGACGTCATCCGGATGTGCGAAATGCGCATCCGCGTGCCGGAACAATGGCGGGGCGATTACCTCGCCATGGTCGGCGCGGCGCGGATCGGTGAGCGCGAAGTCCTGGCGATGGCCGATGAATATGGCTGGGAGACCTTGCACGCCTTTGAGCGGGAATGGTTCGATTATTCCGAAAAGGCGATGATCGCGGCCATCAAAAAGCTGCCCAACGGCTCGGCGACGGCGACCAGCCGGCATGATCCCGTGCCGGGCACGCCGCCCGATGGGATCGAGATTACCACTAAGGTCAAAATCGATAACAAGAAAGCGATGATCGAGGTCGATCTCACCGATAACCCGGACGCCATGCCCTGCGGCCTGAATTTGAGTGAGGGCTGTGCCCGGACCGCGGCGATGATGGCGGTGTTCTACAGCATCCCCGATAGCGTGCCGACCAATGCGGGCAGCTTCCGGCGGATCGATGTTTTGATCCGTGACGGCTGTATCGCGGGCGGTGGCAAACACCCGACCAGCATGTCCGTTGCGACGACAAACCTTGCCGACCGGGTGACCAACCCGACCCAGCGTGCCTTTTCGATGATTAAGGATGGTTTGGGATTGGCCGAGGCGGGGCCGATTTTCCCCGCGGCCCTCGGCGTCATTTCAGGCAAGGACCCGCGTTATAACGACGCACCGTTCGTGAACCAGATTTTCCTGCTGGATACCGGCGGCCCCGCCGCACCGACAACGGATGCCTGGCTGACCATTTGTCACGCGGGAAATTCCGGTATGTGTTTTATCGACTCGGTCGAACTTGATGAGCTTCATTTTCCTTTCCTGGTTAAGGAACGCCGGTTGATGGTGGATACCGAAGGTGCGGGGCGAACCATCGGGGCGCCGTCGGGCTATTGCGAATACGGCCCGGTCGGCAATACCGATTTGGAAGTCGCTTATGTTGCCGACGGGGCAATCAATAACGCCAAGGGAACCCGGGGCGGTGGCGACGGGGCGCGCATTCAGAATTACCTTCGCCACAAAAACGGCAAACTGCAGGAACTTCCGGCCTGTGAGGATATTATCCTCAAACCCGGCGAGAATATCGTTTCCTACTCGGCAGGCGGTGGCGGCTATGGTCCGCCGAAATCCCGTCCGGTGGATAAGGTCAAATATGATGTCGATGAAGGATGGATCAGCCGAAAGCGGGCGAGGGATATTTATGGTGTTGCCCTAACCCCCAGCGGTGCGGTGGATGAAAAAGAAACCCGGCGCCTCCGGCGCTGAGAAGTAACCCGATCAAGGAGAATGCGATGCGTCTAAAAGATAAAGTTGCCCTGGTAACCGGGGCGTCCCAAGGGATCGGCGAGGCAATCGCCAAGCGCTATGCCAAGGAAGGCGCCAAGGTCGCCGTCGGCTACAACGCAGGCACGGAGCGGGCCAATGCCGTCGTCGCGGCGATCGAGGCGGAGGGCGGCACCGCGAAAGCGTTCCAAGCCGATGTCTCCAAGCTCGATGATATCGATCGTCTGGTCGATGCGGTGGTCGCCGAGTTCGGCGGCCTTGATATTCTGGTCAACAATGCCGGTGTGTTTCGGACGGTACCGATTATGGAGACAACCGAGGAGTTGTGGGACGAACAGCTCGATCTCAACCTCAAGGGCGCGTTTTTCCTGATGAAGCGGGCGATCCCCGAGTTCCGCAAAGCCGGTGGCGGTAAGGTGGTGAATATTACCTCGATCGCCGGTACCGGTGCCTTCCCGAACTGCCCCGGATACTGCGCTTCCAAGGGCGGGCTCGTAAATCTGACCCGAGCGGCTGCCTGCGAGCTCGGCAAAGAGCATATCAATGTAAACTCCATCGCGCCTGGCAATGTGGCGACGCCGTTGAACGCCCATGTGCGGGGGCCGGGTAACGAAGAATATATGGCACAGATGCGCATGATGACTCCGACCGGGAGAGACTTTCTGGAGACCGAGGAGATGACCGGCACCGCGGTTTATCTCGCGTCCGAGGACTCGTCCGCGGTCCATGGCGAGACGGTCGTCGTCGATGCCGGTTGGTCTGCCTGGTAGGAGGCTATCCTGACCAAGATCAAGAGTACCCTCGACACATCGACGGAAGCATTCGCCGCGAATGCCGCCCATATGCGCTCGTTGGTCAATGATCTCCGGGCTCGGGTCGAACACGCCGCGGCGGGGGGCGGTGCGGTGTCCCGCGAACGCCATGTGGGCCGGGGCAAGCTGCTTCCCCGGGACCGTATCCGTGTGCTGCTGGACCAAGGCGCGCCGTTTCTTGAACTCTCCCAGCTCGCAGGCCACCAACTCTACGACGATGAGGTGCCGTCGGGCGGCATCATTACCGGCATCGGCCCCGTTTCCGGTCGGGAATGCATGATCGTCTGCAACGACGCGACGGTGAAGGGCGGGACCTATTATCCGATCACCGTCAAAAAACACCTCAGAGCGCAAGAAATCGCCGCGCAAAACGATCTCCCCTGCATCTATTTGGTGGATTCCGGCGGGGCTAATCTGCCCAACCAGGACAACGTCTTTCCGGACCGGGATCATTTCGGACGCATATTCTTCAATCAGGCCCGTATGTCGGCGGCGGGGATCGCTCAAATCGCTGTTGTCATGGGCTCCTGCACGGCCGGCGGGGCTTACGTTCCTGCCATGGCCGATGAATCCATCATCGTTCGCGACCAAGGCACGATCTTTCTCGCCGGTCCGCCTTTGGTCAAAGCGGCGACAGGCGAGGAGGTCAGCGCCGAAGATCTCGGCGGCGGCGATGTGCATACCCGGGTGTCCGGAGTTGCCGACCATCTTGCCGAGGACGATGAGCATGCCTTGGCAATCGCGCGCGAGATCGTCGGTAATCTTAATCATAGCAAGCAAATTACATTGACCTGCCGGGAGCCGGAAGCGCCGCTCTATGATGCGAAGGATATCTATGGATTGATCCCGGTGGAGTCCCGGACCAGTTACGATGTTCGTGAAATCATTGCCCGTCTCGTGGATGGCAGCCGGTTTCAGGAATTCAAAAAACGGTACGGGGATACGATTGTGACGGGCTTTGCTTATCTGCATGGTTATCCCGTCGGGATTATCGCCAATAACGGTGTGTTGTTTTCTGAATCGGCCCTGAAGGCGACCCATTTCATCGAGCTTTGTTGTCAGCGAAGCATTCCCCTGGTGTTCCTGCAGAACATCACCGGGTTCATGGTCGGGCAGAAATATGAGGCCCAAGGCATTGCCAAGGATGGCGCGAAGATGGTTGCCGCCGTCGCCGATGCCAACGTGCCGAAATTCACCGTCATCACTGGCGGCTCTTTCGGTGCCGGTAACTACGCGATGTGCGGCCGGTCTTATGATCCACGCTTCTTGTGGATGTGGCCGAACGCCCGAATTTCGGTGATGGGGGGTGAGCAGGCCGCCTCTGTCCTCGCGACCGTCCGGCGCGGCGGTGTCGAAGCCAGGGGCGTAAGCTGGGCCGAGCAGGATGAGGAAACATTCAAGGACGAAATCCGCGATCAATATGAGACCCAAGGGCACCCCTATTATGCGTCTGCCCGTTTGTGGGACGATGGGATTATCGATCCGGCGGATACCCGGCGTGTCCTCGCGCTGGCAATTTCCGCATCGCTCAACGCACCGATAGAGCCGACCCGGTTCGGCGTCTTCCGGATGTAGGGGCCAGATGGCCGATCCCTTAGTCCTATACGAGACAGACAAACGCGGTGTCGCGTGGATCACGATGAACCGCCCGGACCGGCATAATGCCTTCAATGACGATCTCGTGGTCGGTCTGGAAAGCACGCTGGCCAACGCCGCATCGGATGACGCCGTCCGGGTTATTGTGCTTCGAGGGGCCGGCAAGAGTTTCTCCGCCGGTGCCGATCTCGATGCGATGCGGGCGGCGGGCAGTGCCGGCCGTGAAGACAACATCGCATCGGCCATCCGGTGGGCGACGATGTTACGCAACCTGGCGTCTTCGCCGAAACCAACCATTGCCGTGATACAGGGCGCCGCAATTGCCGGTGGCGTCGGCCTTACAGCCGCCTGCGACGTGGCTTTATCGACCCGAGGCGCGCAATTCGGCGTTTCCGAGGTCCGTCTCGGGATCATGCCGGCGATCATCTCCCCCTATGTGCTGGCCGCGATCGGTGCTCGTAATGCCCGGCGATATTTTTTGACCGCGGAGCGCTTTGACGGCGAGCAGGCGTGCCGTCTCGGTCTGGTTCACCAGATCGCCGAGGATGAAGAGGAATTGAACCGGCTGACCGATGAAATCATCGATGCCTATCTTCTCTCCGCACCCGGAGCGGTTCGCGACACCAAAGGTCTTTCGATCCGAATCGGCAATGGTCTGCCGGATGACGACGCCCTTGGCGAACTCGCGGGACGTCTTGCGGATCGCCGCGCCAGTGAAGAAGGGCAAGAGGGTCTTGCCGCGTTCTTCGAAAAGCGGGCGGCGTCTTGGGTGACGGCGGACTAAGCATGTTTAATTCCGTACTCATCGCCAACCGGGGTGAAATTGCCTGCCGCGTCATTCGGACCGCGCGGCGCATGGGTATCTGGGCTATTGCCGTTTATTCCGAGGCCGATGCGCAAGCGCTCCATGTCGAACTCGCCGATGAGGCCGTTCTGATCGGCCCCG